>NZ_JBIUCZ010000004.1:0-146334 GCF_047975845.1 Sphingomonas mangrovi
CTTCATCCGTGCCTTCGTCCGCGACTATAACCACACCCGATTGCGATGCCTTGACTACCAGGCGCCCGCTGAACGCCTCCTCAACCTCACGAAACACTACACGCAAGCAGGAGCACGGTTTTCCGATGCGCGTTACGCCCGGTTCAGGGTAAAGCTCCCCGACACGCCTTCCGCTTCGGCCGAGGGGGCGACCCACAGGCGGAACAGCCCCGGCTCGACGGTCGGGCGGTTGTCGCGGCCCAGGAACTGGAGGTCGGCGCGCGTCAGGGTGAAGCGCACCTCCGTCGAGTGGCCGGGCGCCAGCTTGATCTTGCGATAGTCCTTGAGCTCGCGCACCGGCCGGGTGAGGCTGGCGGTCTGGTCGTGGATATAGAGCTGCACCACCTCCTCGGCGGCACGTGTGCCGCGGTTGGTGATCGTCGCCCGCACCGTCAGCGTTCCGTCCCCGGCGAGGCTGCCGCCGCCCAGGTCGAGCGCCGAATAGGCGATCTTGCCGTAGGTGAGCCCGTGGCCGAACGGGAAGCGTGCGGCGTTCGACGCCTCGCGATAATGCGCCTTGTACGGCTGGAGCGGTCCGGGCGGGTTGGGGCGGCCGGTGCTCTTGTGCGCATAGTAATAGGGCACCTGCCCCGGAACCTGCGGGAAGCTGACCGGCAATCGCGCCGACGGGCTTTCGCGCCCGAACAGGATGTCGGCGGTGGCGGGGCCGCTCTCCGACCCCAGGAACCAGGTCACCAGAATCGCCGGCGCGGCGAGGACCGCACCTTCGAGCGCGAGCGCGCGGCCGTTCTTGAGCAGCACCACGATCGGCTTGCCGGTCTTCGCCACCGCCTCGGCCAGCGCCTGCTGCGCGGGCGGGAGCACGATCAGGTTGCGCGACTGCGCCTCGCCCGACATGTTCTGGCTCTCGCCGATCGCGAGCACGACGATGTCGGCGGCCTGGGCGGCGGCGACCGCCGCGTCGATCCCGCCCGGCAGCGGCTCGGTGACGCCCGAGCCGTCGGTCGCGGTCACCAGCGACGGGTCGGCCATCGCGGCGCGCACGCCGGTGAGCAGGTCGACGGCCTCGGCATCCGAGCCATAGACGTTCCACGTGCCGATCAGGTCGTGCTGCCCTTGCGCGAACGGGCCGATCAGCGCGATCCGCTTGCCCGAGCGGGGCAGGGGCAGCAGGTCGCCGTCGTTCTTGAGCATCACGATCGAGCGGCGCGCGACCTCGCGCGAGACGGCGAGGTTGGCGGTGGTACGCACGCGCGCCTTTTCTCGGCGGGGATCGATGCGGCGGAACGGATCGTCGAACAGGCCCAGCCGGACCTTCAGCGCGAGCACGCGCCGCACTGCCTGGTCCAGCCGCGCCATCGGCACCTCGCCCGCGGCAACCAGCTCGGGCAGGTGCTTGAGGTAGAAGCCGCTCTGCATGCTCATGTCGACGCCCGCCAGGAAGGCGAGCTTGGTCGCCTCGCGCGCATCGGCGGCGAAGCCGTGGTCGATCAGCTCGTAGTCGCCCGTGTAGTCTGAGACGACCAGTCCGCCGAAGCCCCATTCCTTGCGCAGCACGTCGTCGAGCAGCCACGGGTTGGCGGTGGCGGGGACGCCCGACAGCTCGTTGAACGCCGCCATCACCGTTCCGGACCCGGCGGCGAACGCCGTCTGGAATGGCGGGAAATAGATCTCGCGCAGCGTGTGTTCGGAGACGTCGACCGCACCATAATCGAGCCCGGCCTCGGCCGCGCCATAGGCGGCGAAATGCTTGGCACAGGACATCACGGAGTCGTTCGCCCACAGCGACTTGCCCTGGAAGCCGCGCACCCGCGCCGCCGCCATGTCGCTGCTCAGGCGGACGTCCTCGCCCGCACCCTCGACCCCGCGGCCCCAGCGCGCGTCGCGCGCCACGTCGACCATCGGCGCGAAGGTCCAGTCGATGCCGGCGGCGGCCGCCTCGACCGCGGCGACGCGTGCGGCCTTTTCCACCAGCGCGGGCTCGAAGCTCGCGGCCTCCGCCAGCGGCACGGGGAAGACCGTGCGGAAGCCGTGGATGATGTCGGCGGCGAAGATCAGCGGGATCTTGAGGCGCGACTCGCGCGTGGCGGCGCGCTGCATCTGCCGCGCCATCTCCGCGCCGTTGCCGTTGAACACGCCGCCCAGCCGGCCGGCGCGCGTTTCGGCGAGCTGCGCGTCGAAGGTGCCGTTCTCGGTCGCCGGATTGAGCGCGTTGGCCGCGCCGCCTGCCCAGGCCGCCGCCATCAGCGTGAGCTGGCCCGCCTTCTCCTCCACCGTCATCCGGCCGATCAGCGCCTCGACCGACGCCGGCAGCGCCTTCGTCTCCGCCGCGACGGTGCGTAGCAGCGCATGCGCCGGGCTCGCCCGCCACGCCGCCAGCGTCGCGGCACCCATCACCATCGCGCGCCTGGAAATGCGCAGGTCGTTCATCGTCTTCCTCCCCGTGATCCGTGCCGGTCTTGCCCGGCTTCTATCGCCTTCTTGCCGGCCGTGTCGAATTGCTGTAACCGGTTACACATACGATGATCGGCGGCGCGACGGCAAGCCGCAGGCATGGGTCGCATCGCGCGGCCCCGGGTTCAGGAAGGACGTCGAGAGGGCATGGCGCACGCCACCATCCGCGATGTGGCTCGCGAGGCGGACGTTTCGGTCGCCTCGGTGTCGCGCGTGCTCAACGGCCACAGCAACGTCCGTCCCGCCGTGCGCGATCGCGTCCAGGCCGCCGCCGCCGCGCTCGGCTATGTGCCGCACGCAGGCGCGCGCAACCTCAGCCTCGCGCGGACCAACGCGATCGGGGTGGTGCTGCCGGACCTCCACGGCGAGTTCTTTTCCGAGACCGCGCGTGGCATCGACCGAGAGGCATCGGCGCGCGGCTTGCAGCTGCTGCTCTCCAACGCCCATGCCGATCCGGCGCGCGCGATCGAGACGCTGCGCACCCTGCGCGGCCGCGTCGACGGCGTCATCGTGATGGCCCCCGACATCGACCCCGACCTGCTGTTCGCGCACCTGCCGGCGAGCATCCCCGCGGTGCTGATCAACTGCCGCGAGAACGGCAACGGCCGCGCCGAGCTGCGCGTCGACAACGTCGCGGGTGCTGCGGCGATGGTCGACCATCTCGTCGCCGTCGGGCGGCGGCGGATCGTCCACCTCGCCGGGCCCGAGGGCAACCGCGAGGCGCAGGCGCGCGTCGCCGGCTATTGCGCGGCGATGGCGCGCTACGGCCTCGCGCCGCGGGTGCTGCCCGGCGACTTCTTCGAGGAGGCGGGCGCTGCGGCGGCGGAGACGCTGCTCGACGAGCTCGACGATCCCAACGGCCCGGACGCGCTGTTCGCGGCCAACGACATGATGGCGATCGGCGCGATGATGCGCTTTCGCCGCGCCGCGGTCTCGGTACCGGGGTGCATCGCAATCGCCGGCTTCGACGACGTGCCGCTCGCGCGGCTGATCTCGCCGGCCCTCACCACCATGCGCGTCGACATCGCCGGGATCGGCGCGCGTGCGGTCGTCCGGCTCGCGACGCTGATCGAGGGAGGCACCGACCATGCGGTCGAGCCGCGTATCCCCGAACTGGTCGTCCGCGAGAGCACCGTGACGGCCACCTACGAAAAACAACCGGCACGCAGGGAACAAGGGTGAACAACATGAGCAGGACCAAGGCTTTGCGACTGGCGCTCGCTGGCGCGACGATGCTGGCGGCAGGCACGATCGCGGTCGCGCCCGCGGCGGCGCAGGTGGGGCAGGCGTCGTTGCGCGGCACCATCACCGCGCCCGCGGACAACCCGGTCGTCGAAGTCACGGCGATCGAGGTCGCGACAGGCGTCCGTCGTACCGTCACGGCCGGACCGGACGGCAGCTACAACTTCGCCTCGCTGGGCGCGGGCACCTACCGCCTCGAGATCCGCCAGCAGAACGGCACCCGCAACTCGGACGCCTTCACGCTGAACGTCGGCCAGACCGCCGGGCTCGACATCGACCTGACCGAAGCGCCGGCGGGCACGTCCGTCGAAGGGCAGGCGCCGCAGGCCGGTGAAACCGCCGACAGCAGCCAGGGCGCGGCCGAAGGCGACATCATCGTCACCGGCAGCCGCATCCGCTCGCTGGCAGGCGGCCAGGTCGGCATCAACATCACCCAGCGGCTGATCCAGCAACTGCCGCAGAACAGCCGCAACTTCCTGGCCTTTGCCGATCTGGCGCCGGGCGTCCGCTTCCTGGAAAGCTCCGACGGCAGCTCGCGCATTCAGGGCGGTGCGCAGGGCAGCAACTCGGTCAACGTGTTCATCGACGGTGTCAGCCAGAAGGATTACGTGCTGCGCGGCGGCCTGACCGGCCAGGACTCCTCGCCGGGCAACCCGTTCCCGCAGCTCGCCATCGGCGAGTATCAGGTCATCTCGTCCAACTATAAGGCCGAGTTCGACCAGGTCGGGTCGGTCGCCATCACCGCCAACACCAAGTCGGGCACCAACGAGTTCCACGGCGAAGGCTTCTTCGACTACACCGACCAGAGCCTGCGCGACCGCCGCCCGACCGAGCTCTACCCGAACAAGATCGCGAAGGTGGCGTCCACCGACAAGCAGTTCGGCATCGCGCTCGGCGGGCCGATCGTGAAGGACTTGGCGCACTTCTTCGCCACCTACGAAGGCAAGCGGCGCGAAGTGCCGGTCGACATCCTGCCGGGCAATGGCGTCGCCGTCGACACGCTGCCGGCCGAATATCGCGACATCTTCGGATCGTACAACGCGACCTTCAAGCAGGACCTGTACTTCGGCAAGCTCGACCTGACGCCGACCGATGGCGACCTGTTCGAACTCACCGGCAAGTACCGCGACGAATCCGGCTATCAGATCGGCAACGGCATCGCCGCCTATTCCACCGCGACGCTGAGCGAGGTGGAGGAAATCCGCGGCATGGCGCGGTGGCAGCATACCGACGATCGCTGGATCAACGATCTGCGCGTCTCGTACGAGGACGTCACCTGGTCGCCGCGGCCCGCCACCGACGGCATCAGCCAGCAGTTCCGCACGACGCAGCAGACGTCCACCGGCGTCAGCACCTTCGATCTGTTCCGCATCGGTGCCGGCCTGAGCTTTCAGGAGAAGGGGCAGAAGGGCTGGACCGTGCAGGACGACTTCACCTGGACCGGCTTCGACGGGCACACGATCAAAACCGGCGTCAAGGCGAAGTGGGTGAAGCTCAACTCGCTGCAGCAGAACCTCATCAACCCGCTGTTCAGCTACGACACCACGCTGCCGGTGGCGGACGGCTTCAACGACGAGATCCCGTACCAGCTCCAGTTCGGTGCGCTCGGGACGCTGGGCGATGCGCGCATCCGCTCCAACAACTTTCAGTTCGGCGCTTACATCCAGGACGACTGGGACGTAACCGACCGGCTGACGCTGAACATCGGCGTCCGTTGGGATTACGAGCGCACGCCGAGCTTCCTCGACTATGTCACGCCCCAGGAGAACCTGACGGCGGTGTCACCGGAGAACTATCCGAACCTCATCAACGCCGACTACGACATCAACGACTATATCTCGAACGGCAACAACCGCGATGCGTTCACGAGCGCGTGGCAGCCGCGGCTGGGCTTCACCTATCGTCTGGACGAGGCGCAGCGCTTCACGGTGTTCGGCGGCTACGGCCGTTCCTACGACCGCAACCAGTTCGACTTCATCCAGCAGGAACTGGGCAACGGGCGCTACCAGACGCGCACCTTCCAGTTCCAGGGTGCGGACACGCGGAATCCGTGCATCGTCACCAACCCGACCTGCATCCCCTTCGATCCGATCTACCTGACCGAGGAAGGGCGCCAGCAACTGCTTGGCGGGGGCGCGCCGGGCGGCCGCGAGTTCCGCTTCATCAACAACGATCTGAAAGTCCCCTATTCCGATCAGTTCAGCCTGGGGCTGCGCGGTCGGTTCAACCCGCTCGAGCTGGAGGTCGGCTACTCGCGGATCGTCAGCAAGGACGGCTTCGTCTATCTGCGCGGTAACCGCCGTCCGGACGGCTCGTTCTTCGGACCGTCGCCGACCACCGGCGAGCCGCAGGGGCCGGAGAACTTCTCGCCGGCGGGATATGGCAACATCATCATCGGCGACAACGGGCTCGAGACCCGCGCGGACTCCGCCTATTTCAAGCTCACTAAGGCCTATTCGGCAGCGTCGCCGTGGAGCGTCGACGCGACCTACACCTATACCGAGGCCGAGGATAACCGCCCGAACAACGACCAGTCGGCGTACTTCCTGCTCGATTACCCGAGCGCGAAGGACTATCCGTTCTTGCGGTCGGGCGTCGTGCCGCGGCATCGCTTCGTGGTGGCGGGTAGCGTCGATCTGCCGATCGACTTGTCGGTTTCGGCCAAGTTCCAGATCGAGTCGCCGACCTATCTGCGTGCCTTGGTCAACCGCGCCGATCCGTACGAGCGGGTGATCGTCGGAGCGGAGGCGCTGGGCAACGGTGATCGCGCAGGTCGTCGCCAGCTCGATCTCGCGTTCACCAAATACGTCCCGCTGGGCTTCGTGAACGATCAGACGCGGGTGCGCTTCCGCCTCGACATCCTCAATGTGATGAACGACCGCAACTACGTCGACTTCAACAACGATCCGAACGACGCGACGCGGACGCCGGGCTCGCCCAGCATCTATCGCGAGCGTTCGACCTACAGCATCGGCGGCAACCCGCCGCGCACGGTGAAGCTGTCGGCCGGCTTCTCCTTCTAACCCCCCCCCGAACTGGCGGGCGGCGCTTGTGCGCCGTCCGCCATTTTTCTGTTCAGCGAAAGGCGTCCCGATGTTCGACCGACGACAGCTCCTTCTGGCCGGAGCGGGTGGTGCGGCCGGTCTGGTGGCCGCCTGCTCGCCGGGCGGGCGGTTGCTGACCGGCGGCTCGGCGCCTGCGTCGGAAGCCACGGTGGCCTTGCCGTCGCTGATCGCCGACATCCAGCAGCGCACCTTCCGCTTCTTCTGGGAAACCACCGATCCCGCGACCGGGCTCGCGGCGGATCGCTGGCCGACGCCGTCGTTCGCGTCGATCGCCGCGGTCGGCTTCGCGCTCACCGCCTATCCGATCGGCGTCGTCCACGGCTGGGTGACGCGCGAGGCGGCGCGCGCGCGCACGCTCGCCACGCTCGATTTCTTCGCCAATGCCCCGCAGGGGCCGGACGCGACCGGGTTCAGCGGCTACAAGGGCTTCTTCTACCACTTTCTGGGCGTGACAAAGGGGCGCCGCTTCGCCCGCGCCGAGCTGTCGACCGTCGACACCGCGCTGCTGCTGGGCGGCGTGCTGTTCGCGCAGAGCTGGTTCGACGGCGACCATCCCGACGAGGTGCGCATCCGTGCGCTCGCCGACCAGATCTATGCCGCGGTCGAGTGGACGTGGATCACACCGCGCGCGCCGTTCCTGTCGATGGGCTGGCACCCGGAAAGCGGCTTCATCCCGCATGACTGGAACATCTACAACGAAGCGAAGCTGCTGTACGTGCTGGCGCTCGGATCGCCGACGCATCCGCTGCCCGCCGAGACCTGGGCGGCGTGGACGCAGACCTTCGAGCCGAGCTGGACCGGCCGCTTCGGCGGGGACCCGTACCTCCACTTCGCGCCGATGTTCGGCCATCAGTATAGCGAGACCTGGATCGACTTCCGCGGCATCCGCGATCCGTACATGGCCGCCAAGGGCATCGACTATTTCGAGAACAGCCGCCGCGCGACCTATGCGCAGCGCGCCTATGCGGCCGCCAATCCGGGCGGGTGGGACGGCTATAGCGCCGACGTGTGGGGGCTCACTGCCTGCGACGGGCCGGGCGATTTCAAGATCCGCATCGACGGGCGCGAGCGCGAGTTCTTCAGCTATTCGGCGCGCGGGCCGGGCGACCGCGACGACGGCACGCTGGCACCCACCGCCGCGCTCGGCTCGATCGCCTTCGCGCCGGAGATCGTGGTGCCCGCGGTCGAGGCGATGCACGCGCGCTACGGATCGGCGATCTACACCAAATACGGCTTCCTCGACGCGTTCAACCCGACGCTGACGGCGCCGCGCGCGCCGCTCAAGCACGGCAAGATCGTGCCCGGGATCGGCTGGGTCGACGTCGATCATCTCGGCATCGACCAGGGGCCGATCGTCTGCATGATCGAGAACTGGCGCTCGGGGCTGATCTGGCAGACGATGCGGAAGAACCCGCATATTCGCCGTGGCCTCCAGCGTGCGGGCTTCACCGGCGGGTGGCTGGCGTGACGCGGTCGCTGCTCGCGCTGCTGCTGGCCGCAGCCGCGCCTGCGGCGCTGGCGCAGGGCGCGGGTGAGGGGCTGCTCGACGGGTTCGAGACGCTGGCGCCGTGGCAGGCGAGCGCGTCCGACGGGGTGCGCTCCGCGATTCGCGCGGTGCCCGGCACGACCGGCCAGGCGATGCGGCTCGACTACGACTTCGGCCAGGTCTCCGGCTATGCCTTCGCGCACCGCGCGCTGCCGGTCGCGTTTCCCGACAACTACCTGCTGAGCTTCCGCATTCGCGGCACGGGCGGGGTCAACGACCTCCAGCTCAAGTTTGCCGACCCCTCGGGCGCGAACGTCTGGTGGCACGAGCGGCGCAACTTCCGCCCCTCTGCCGAGTGGCAGACGATCCGTATCCGCCCCCGTGACATGGCGTTCGCCTGGGGACCCACCGACGACAAGACGCTGCGCCGCACCGCCTCGGTCGAGCTGGTGCTGGTGCGCGGCCGCGACGGCGGTGCCGGGCATCTCGAGATCGACGACCTCAAGCTGGAGCCGCTGCCCGCGCCGGCAAGCCTGCCGCCGCCCAAGGCGAGCGATCCTGCGGCGATCGACGGACGGCGCGACACGGTCTGGCAGGCACGCGCCGGCCGGCCACTGACGATCGACTTCGGCGGTCCCAAGGAGCTCGGCGGACTGGTGCTGCACTGGCAGGAGGGCGCGTCGGCCTATGCGATCGAGGCGTCGGACGACGCACGCCGCTGGCGGATGTTGCGCACTGTCACCGACGGAAACGGCGGCGACGATCCAATTGCCTTGCCCGAAACGCTCACCCGCTACCTGCGCGTCGTGCTGCCCGAGGGCGCACACCCCGCGGCACTCGCCGAGCTGGAGGTGCAGCCGCTCGGTTTCGCCGCCACGCCGAACGCCTTCGTTGAGGCGCTCGCCAAGAAGGCGCCGCGCGGCAGCTTCCCGCGCGGCTTCACCGAGCAGAGCTACTGGACGCTGGTCGGCACCGACGGCGGATCGGCGAGCGGGCTGATCGGCGAGGACGGCGCGATCGAGGTGGCCAAGGGCGGCTTCTCGGTCGAGCCCTTCGTCGTGGCCGACGGGCGGCGCTTCACCTGGGCGGACGTGGCGATCGATCACAGCTTGGCCGAGGGGTATCTGCCGATCCCCACGGTCGGCTGGACGGCGCCGGGCTGGCGGCTGGAGACGTCGGTGTTCGCCGACGAGACCGCGCCGCGGCTGATGGCGCGATGGCGGCTGACGAACACCGGCAGCGCGCGGCGCACGCTACGGCTGGTGCTCGCGGTACGCCCGTTCCAGGTCAACGGCCCGCTCCAGTTCCTCAGCCAGCAGGGTGGGGTGAGCCGGATCGCGGCGGTGCGTTGGCAGGACGGTGCGCTGGCGGTCACGACGCCGCCGGCGATCCCCGGCGACCCGGTGATCACCCGCCGACTGCTGCCGCTGCGCACGCCCGATGCGGTCGGAACGCGCAGCTTCGACGGCGGCGGGCTGGAGATGCCCGCGCAACCCGGCACCGCGCGAGTGCTGGACGATCCGACCGGGCTGGGCTCGGCGGCGCTCGCCTACGACCTCACGCTGGCTCCCGGCGAAAGCGCCGAGCTGCCGATGGCGATCCCCTTCGGCGACGGGATGCCGATCGACGCGGAAGGCTTCGCCAAAGCACGCGCCGCGACCGTCGTCGAATGGAAGGCGAAGCTCGACCGGGTCGCCATCACCGTGCCTGCGGGCAAGCAGCCGGTGGCGGACACGGTGAAGAGCGCGCTCGCTCAGGTGCTGATGAGCCGTGACGGCCCGGCACTCAAGCCCGGTACGCGCTCGTACGACCGCAGCTGGATTCGCGACGGGGCGATGATCTCCGACACGCTGCTGCGGCTGGGCGTGGTCGATCCGGCACGGGCGTTCGCCGACTGGTACTCCACCAATCTGTTCGACAACGGCAAGGTGCCGTGCTGCGTCGATTTCCGCGGCCCCGATCCGGTCCCGGAGAACGACGCGCAGGGGCAGTATATCCACCTGCTCGTCCAGCTCTATCGCTACACCGGCGACCGCGCAGCGCTGGAGCGCGAATGGCCGCTGCTGGAAAAGGCATGGCGCTACATGGAGGCGCAGCGCCAGTCGGAGCGCACCGCCGCCAACCGCACGCCCGAACGGCGGATGCTGTACGGGCTGATGCCGCCGTCGATCAGCCACGAGGGCTATTCGGCCAAGCCGCAATACAGCCTGTGGGACGATTTCTGGGCGCTGACCGGCTACAAGGACCTGGCCGAGGCGGCGCGGCTGCTCGGCAAGCCGGAGGCGGCGGAGATCGCCCGCCAGCGCGACGAATTCGCTCGCGACATCCGGGCCGCGATCGACGCGGCGGCGGCCTATTGGAAGATCGACTATATTCCCGGCGCGACCAGCCTGGGCGATTTCGACGCGACCTCGACCACGATGGCGTTCGATCCGGCGGGTGAGGCCGACCAGCTCGACCAGCGGCTGCTGCGCAATACCTTCGAGCGCCAGTGGCGGCGGGTGATGGACCGCGACCAGCCGGGCGCCGACTGGGCGGACTATACGCCGTACGAGCTGCGCAACGTCTCGGCGATGGTGCGGCTGGGCTGGCGCGAGCGGGCGAACCAGCTGCTCGACTTCTACATGGACGATCGCCGCCCGCATGCGTGGAACGGCTGGGCCGAGGTGGTCGGCCGCGACCTCCGCGAGCGGCGATTCCTGGGTGACGTGCCGCACGCCTGGGTGGCGTCGGACTTCATCCGCTCGGCCCTCGACCTGTTCGCCTACGCCCGTGACGGCGATGATGCGATCGTGCTGGGCGGCGGGATGGACGAAAGCTGGCTGGCGGGTGCGGGCTCGGCGGTCCGCGGGCTGCGGACGCCCTCGGGCACGATCGATCTGGCGATGCGCGCCGATGCCGACCGGCTGGAGGTGACGGTAGGCGGCAGCGCGCGGCCTGCGGGCGGCTATGTGCTGCCGTGGCCGCTCGCCGGCGGGCCGGGGGCGGCGACGATCGACGGCAAGCCGGCGCGCTTCGCCGTGGACGGGCTGCACATCCCGGCGATCGGCAAGCCGGTGCGCGTGGTCGTGCGCCGCGGCCGCTAGGTCGGACCGACCGTCATCCATTCCCGTTCGTCTCGAGTAGGGATCGAGCTTGTCGAGAGCCCGTATCGAGAGAGATGCATGCGGCCTCCTCTCGATACGCCGTCTCGACAAGCTCGACGGCTACTCGAGGCGAACGGATATGGGGAAGGTCGGGTGCCGGAGCCGGACGCCGATCCGACTAGTTCGTCGTCGCCTCGACCTTGCTGTAGGGCGTGAACTCGCTCAGCCCGATCGACCCGGACGGGAAGCGACTGGTGCGGTCGACCAGCTGGACGATGTCGATGCTGCAAAGCTGCGACGTGAAGGTCCTGGTGACCAGAATGTCGTTGCTGTCGAGCAGCCCGGCACCCGAGGGCCGGTTCACGTAGATCTTGCCGTTGTAGAGGCGGTAGAGGATCGCGGTGTTGTCGACGATCTCGGTCGAGCGGATGTCGCGCAGGTTGATGCACTTCACCGGATCGCCCGCGGTGCGCCCTTCGAGCGCCTTGGCGAGTTTGGCTTCGTAGCGGTTGTCGGCCTGCGGCGCGGCGGCCGCAGCAGTACCGCCGGCGAGCAGCGCGGCGGCGAAGAGGGCGAGACGGAAACGCATCGCAGAACCTTTCGTTGATCGGCACGGGGATGCCACATTCCGGCTGAACGATCGATGAGCGCGATTGTCCCCACAGGCCGTCCGCGGTAGTTGAAACAAAATTACGGGCAGACGGCCAGCAGACGCCGCGTCCACAGGAGAGAATGCCGATGCGTATCATCGACCATGTCGTCGCCCGCGACGACCAGACGGCGGGCGGCGCCGGGAGCGGTGGCCGGACCGCGCGCGTCTTCGACCCCAACAGCGGACAGGTGCAGGCCGAGGTGCGGCTCGGCACCCGCGCCGACCTCGACCATGCGGTCGCGGCCGCGCAGGCGGCGCAGCCCGGCTGGGCGGCAACCAACCCGCAGCGCCGCGCGCGCGTGCTGTTCCGCTTCAAGGAACTGGTCGAGGCGGAGATGGACGCGCTCGCCCGGCTGCTGTCGTCGGAACACGGCAAGGTGCTCGCCGACTCGCGTGGCGACGTCCAGCGCGGGCTGGAGGTGATCGAGTTCGCATGCGGCATCCCGCATGTGCTGAAGGGCGAATACAGCCTGGGCGCGGGGCCGGGGATCGACGTCTATTCGATGCGGCAGCCGATCGGCATCGGCGCGGGGATCACCCCGTTCAACTTCCCCGCGATGATCCCGATGTGGATGTTCGGCATCGCCATCGCCTGCGGCAACGCCTTCATCCTCAAGCCCAGCGAGCGCGATCCGTCGGTGCCGGTGCGGCTCGCCGAGCTGATGCGCGAGGCGGGCGCGCCGAAAGGCATCCTGCAGGTCGTCCAGGGCGACAAGGAGATGGTCGACGCGATCCTCGATCATCCTGCGATCGGCGCGGTGAGCTTCGTCGGCAGCTCCGACATCGCCCATTATGTCTATCGCCGCGGGACCGAGGCGGGCAAGCGCGTCCAGGCAATGGGCGGGGCCAAGAACCACGGCGTCGTGCTGCCCGATGCCGACCTCGACCAGGTGGTCGCCGACCTGGCGGGCGCCGCGTTCGGTTCGGCGGGCGAGCGCTGCATGGCGCTGCCGGTGGTGGTGCCCGTCGGCGATCGCACCGCCGAGGCGCTGCGCGAGAAGCTGGTGCCCGCGATCGAGGCGCTGCGCGTCGGCGTTTCCACCGATGCGGAGGCGCATTACGGGCCGGTCGTGACGGCCGAACATCGCGCGCGCATCGAGAACTGGATCCAGCGCGGCGTCGACGAGGGCGCCGAGCTGGTGGTCGACGGTCGCGGCTTCGCACTGCAGGGGCACGAGGACGGCTTCTTCATCGGCCCGTCGCTGTTCGACCGGGTGACGCCGGACATGGCGAGCTATCGCGAGGAAATCTTCGGCCCGGTGCTCCAGATCGTCCGCGCGCCCGACTTCGAAACCGCGCTGCGGCTGCCGTCGGAGCACCAGTACGGCAACGGCGTCGCTGTCTTCACCCGCAACGGCCATGCCGCGCGCGAGTTCGCCGCGAGGGTCAAAGTCGGCATGGTCGGCATCAACGTGCCGATCCCGGTGCCGGTCGCCTATCACAGCTTTGGCGGGTGGAAGCGTTCGGGCTTCGGCGACGCCAACCAGCACGGCATGGAGGGCGTGCGCTTCTGGACCAAGGTCAAGACGGTGACGCAGCGCTGGCCGGACGGATCGGCATTGCCCACCGGCAGCGAAGACGGCGGCCCCAGCCGCGTGCAGGACGCGTTCGTCATCCCGACGATGGGGTGACCGGTGGGAATACGGATTCTCCTTTCTCGTCATGCTGACGGAAGTCAGCATCCATTCGCGGTACGTCTGGCAACTGCCGGAGCGGCAATGGATCCTGACTTCCGTCAGGATGACGAGCAAGAGTGACAGCTTATGACCAACCAGTTCGACCTCACCGAAGAGCAGCGCGAGATCCAGGAACTCGCGCGGCGGTTCACCGCCGATCGCATCACCCCGCATGCCGGCGAGTGGGACGAGAAGCACATTTTCCCGCGCGACGTCATCAAGGAGGCGGCGAGCCTGGGTTTCGCCGCGATCTACGTGTCGGAGGAAGCGGGGGGCATCAACCTCGGCCGGCTCGAAGCCGCGCTGATCATGGAGGCGATGGCCTATGGCTGCCCGTCGACCAGCGCGTTCATCTCGATCCACAACATGGCCTCGTGGATGCTCGACCGCTTCGGCTCGGATGCGCTGAAGGCGAAGTATCTCCCGGACCTCGTCACGATGGACCGGATGGCGAGCTATTGCCTGACTGAGCCGTCCTCGGGCTCCGACGCGGCGGCGCTGCGCACGCGCGCGGTGCGCGACGGCGACGACTATGTGCTGACCGGCACCAAGCAGTTCATCTCCGGCGCGGGCGAGAACGACCTCTACCTCGTGATGGCGCGCACCGGCGAGGAGGGGCCGCGCGGCATCTCGTGCTTCGCGGTGGAAAAGGACATGGCCGGCGTGTCGTTCGGCGCGCAGGAGCGCAAGCTCGGCTGGCATTCGCAGCCGACCGCGCAGGTCAACCTGGACGGCGTGCGCGTGCCGGCCGAGAACCTGGTGGGGCAGGAAGGCGAGGGCTTCCGCATCGCGATGAAGGGACTCGACGGCGGCCGGCTCAATATCGGCGCCTGTTCGCTGGGCGGGGCGCAGCGCTGCCTGGACGAGGCGATCCGCTACACCCGCGACCGCAAGCAGTTCGGCCGCGCGATCGCCGACTTCCAGAACACGCAGTTCACCCTCGCCGACATGGAGACCGAGCTGCAGGCCGCGCGCATGCTGCTCTACACGGCGGCGGCGAAGGTCACGGCGGAGGCGCCGGACCGGACGCGCTTCGCCGCGATGGCCAAACGCTTCGCCACCGACACCGGATCGTCCGTGGTGGATCGCGCGCTTCAGCTCCACGGTGGCTACGGCTACCTCATGGACTATCCGATCGAACGCTTCTGGCGCGACCTGCGCGTGCATTCGATTTTGGAGGGGACCAATCAGGTGATGCGGATGATCGTGGGACGGGAGCTGGTGCGCGAATGACGCAGGACGTGCGGATCGAAATCGACGGCAAGGCCGGGCGCATCCGGCTGGATCGCCCGCGCGCGCTGCATGCGCTGAACGAGGGCATGTGCGGCACGATGCTGGCGGCGCTGGAGAACTGGCGCGAGGATGCGGCGGTGGAGGTCGTGCTGATCGACCATGCCGAGGGTCGCGGCTTCTGCGCGGGCGGCGACGTCCGCCGCGCGGCCGAGAGCGGCAGGGGCGACGGCGTCGAGGCGCGCGCCTTCTTCGCCACCGAATACCGGCTCAACCACCGGCTGTTCACCTATGCCAAGCCGGTCGTCGCGTTCATGGATGGGGTGGTGATGGGCGGCGGCGTCGGCATCTCGCAGCCGGCGGGGTTCCGCATCGCGACCGAGAACACGCTGTTCGCGATGCCCGAGACCGCGATCGGGCTGTTCCCCGACGTGGGCGGCGGCTGGTATCTGTCGCGCCTGCCCGGGCGGATCGGCCAGTATCTGGCGCTGACCGGCGCGCGGATCGACGGCGCGGACTGCTGCGCGCTGGGGCTCGCCACCCATTATCTGCCCGCCGACCGGCTGGAGACTGCCAAGGCGCGGCTGGCCGAGGCGCCGCAGGAGGCGGCCGACAGACTCGACGAACTCGCCGAAGCGCCGCCTGAGGCCGGCATCCTCGCCTATCGCGACGCGATCGACCGGCTGTTCGCGTCCGATCGGCTGGAGGACATCCTCGCCGCGCTGGAGGCGGACGGCGGCGAATGGGCGACCGAGCAGGTGCGCGTGCTGCGCAGCCGTTCGCCCCTATCGATGAAGGTCGCGCTCAAGCTGCTGCTCGACGGCGCGACCATGCCGACGTTCGAGGACGAGATGCGGCAGGAATATGCGGTCGCGGCGCATATCGTGCAGCGCCCCGACTTCGCCGAGGGCGTGCGCGCGGTGCTGGTCGACAAGGACCATGCCCCGCGCTGGCAGCCCGACACGCCGGAGGGCGTGACCGACCACATGATCGACCGCATCTTCGCGCCGCTGCCGGCCGAGGACGAGTGGCGCCCGCAAGCGTGAAGGAGAGCCGCAATGGCCGAATATGAAACCATCCTCGTCGAGCAGCGTGACGCCGTCACGCTCATCACGCTCAACCGGCCCAAGGCGCTGAATGCGCTCAACGCACAGGTGCTGGCCGATCTGGTCGCGGCGCTGAGTGCGTTCGATCGGGACGCCTCGCAGGGCTGCGCCGTCATCACCGGCAGCGAAAAGGCGTTCGCGGCCGGCGCGGACATCAAGGAAATGGCCGAGATGGGCTTTGCCGACATGTACGGTACCAACCATTTCGCCGATTACGACCGGGTCACCGCGACCCGCAAGCCGGTGATCGCCGCGGTCGCCGGCTATGCGCTGGGCGGCGGGTGCGAGCTGGCGATGATGTGCGACTTCATCCTCGCCGCCGATACCGCGAAGTTCGGCCAGCCGGAGATCAAGCTGGGCGTCTCGCCCGGCATGGGCGGGTCGCAGCGGCTGGCGCGCGCGGTCGGCAAGGCCAAGGCGATGGAGATGTGCCTCACCGGCCGGATGATGGATGCCGAGGAAGCCGAACGCGCCGGCCTCGTCAGTCGGATCGTGCCCGCCGGCGATCTGGTGGAGGAGGCGGTGAGGACCGCCGCCACCATCGCCGGCATGGCGCCGCTGGCGGTCAAGGCGAACAAGGAGATGGTCAACGCCGCCTATGAGACCGGGCTGACCCAGGGCATCCAGTTCGAGCGCCGGCTGTTTCACGGGCTGTTCGCCACCGCCGACCAGACCGAGGGCATGGCCGCCTTCGTCGACAAGCGGCCGGGCAACTGGACCGGGCGCTAAGAGAGGGATTTCGCAAGATGGCACGGATCGGCTTCATCGGGCTCGGCAACATGGGCGGCGGCATGGCGGCGAACCTCGCCAGGGCGGGGCACGACGTGCGCGCCTTCGACCTATCGGCCGAGGCGATCGAGCGCGCGCGCGAGGCGGGCTGCCTGCCGACCGACGACGCGCGGGCAGCGGCGGACGATGCGGAGGCGGTGGTGACGATGTTGCCCGCCGGCCATCATGTCGCGCAGGTCTATGAAGAGGCGGTGTTCGGCGCGGCGGCACCGGGTGCGGTGCTGATCGACAGCTCGACGATCGACGTCGCGACGGCGCGGCGGCTGGCGGAGACGGCGACCGCCAAGGGGCTGCACGCGGTCGACGCGCCGGTGTCCGGCGGCATCGCCGGTGCCAGCGCCGGCACGCTGACCTTCATGGTCGGCGGCAGCGACGCGGCCTTCGCGCGCGCCGAGCCGCTGCTCCAGACGATGGGCAAGGCGGTGATCCACGCGGGCGAGGCCGGCGCGGGGCAGGCGGCCAAGGCGTGCAACAACATGCTGCTGGGCGCGACGATGATCGCGACCTGCGAGGCGTTCCTGCTCGCCGAGCGGCTCGGGCTCGATCCGCAGACCTTCTACGACATCAGCTCGGCGAGCTCGGGCCAGAGCTGGTCGATGACGAGCTATTGCCCGGTGCCCGGCGTCGGGCCGGAGACACCGGCCGACCACGACTATCAGGGCGGGTTCGCCGCGGCGCTGATGCTCAAGGACCTGCGGCTGGCGCTGGATGCCGCGAGCGGCGCCAACGTCGACACGCCGATGGGCGCGCGGGCGGCGGAGCTCTACGGCAGCTTCGTCAGCGACGGCGGGGCCACCACCGACTTCTCCGGCATCATCCGGATGCTGGGCAAGCGCGGGTAGGGCTGCCGACAACCGGCGCTTGCGGGGCGCCGTACTTTTCTGGCTTGGTTGCAGGCGTCGCGTTCGGCACAGGTCGCCGCGATGCGCCGTTTCTTTGTTCCCATTCTTGCCGGCGGTACGCTGCCGGATCGTCTGTTCGCCTGCCTGGGCGCCGTGTTCGGCATCGCGCTGACCGGCGCGATCAGCGTCTGGTTCCTGGGCGACATGGGGGCGCTGCCGCTGCTGGTCGCGCCGATGGGCGCGGCGGCGGTGCTGGTGTTCGCGGTGCCGGCGAGCCCGCTCGCCCAGCCGTGGTCGGTGGTGGGCGGCAACATCGTCTCGGCATTGGTGGGGGTGACCGCGGCGCGGTTCGTGCCGGTGCCGCACCTGGCTGCCGGCGTCGCGGTCGGCGGCGCGATCCTGGCGATGTCGCTGCTGCGCTGTCTGCATCCGCCGGGTGGCGCGGCGGCGCTGACGGCGGTGGTCGGCGGGCCGGCGGTGCTGGCGGCGGGCTATGGCTTCGCGCTGGTACCGGTCGGGCTGAACGCGGTGCTGCTGATGCTGGCGGGGGTCGCGTTTCACCGGCTGTCGGGCCACTCCTACCCGCATCGGCCGGGTCCTGCCGTGCCGGCGCCGGCCGAGAGCGTGCCGCACCCGGAGGATCTCGACCGCGCGCTCGCGGATCTGGGCGAGACGTTCGACGTCAGCCGCGAGGACCTCGACCTGCTGTTCCAGCGGATGGAGCACTACGCGGAGGAGCGGCGGGCGCGGGGCGGGTAGGCTCCTATCGACCTACCTCGTACCCCGGCGCAGGCCGGGGCCCAGGTGGGAAGGCCTTTGCGGTATCGTGCAATCCTGCGACGGTACCGCAACTGGGCCCCGGCCTTCGCCGGGGTACAGGAGCGCTCGTTAGGCTCTACTCGCGATCTGAAATCGTCGCCCCGACATGCTCCGCACCGCGCGCCTCGGCGAGCTTTTCCTGGCGGTGGCGCTCGGCGTAGCGGGCGCGGTCTTCGTCGCTGCGCTGGTGGTAGCAGGCGGGGCAGCTGACGCCTTCCTCGTAGAGCGGCGAGCCCTGGTCGGCGACGCTCACCGGCATGCGGCAGGCGTGGCACAGCGCGTGGCTGCCCGGGGCAAGGCCGTGGCCGACGGCGACACGCTGGTCGAAGACGAAGCATTCGCCGTTCCAGCGGCTGTCCGCCTCCGGAACCTCTTCCAGATACTTCAGGATGCCGCCCTTGAGGTGGTAGACCGCGTCCACGCCCTCGGCCCGCAGCAGCGCGGTGGCTTTTTCGCAACGGATGCCGCCGGTACAGAACATCGCCACCTTCGACTTGCCCGCGAGCAGCGTGTCGCGATGGTCGCGGAACCAAGCTGGGAAGTCGCGGAAGCTGTCGGTCGCGGGATCAACCGCGCCCTCGAAGGTGCCGACCGCGACCTCATAGGCGTTGCGCGTGTCGATCAGCACCACCTCCGGATCGGCGATCAGCGCGTTCCAGTCCTCGGGCGCGACATAGGTGCCGACCTGGCCGACGGGATCGACGTGCGGCTCGCCCATCGTCACGATCTCGCGCTTCAGCCGCACCTTCATGCGATGGAACGGCATGGTCGCGGCGCGCGACTCCTTGTGCTCCAGCGCGGCGCAGCCCGGCAGCGCGCGGATCGCCGCCAGCGCGCCCTCGATCGCCGCATCGGTGCCGGCGATGGTGCCGTTGATCCCCTCCGGCGCGAGCAGCAGCGTGCCTTTCACCCCCAGGCTGCAGCACGCCTTGGCCAGCGGCCCGCGCAAGCCGGCGGGATCGGCAAAGGCGGTGAAACGATAGAGCGCGACGACGCGGATCGGCAGGGGATCGGACACGGGTTTTCTCGAAATACGGGGGCGCCGCGGCTGTAGAGCATCGGGCGGGCGCTCGCCAGCAGCGCCGCGCCGCTTTTCGGCTGTTGCAGCCACGCGCAACTTTCGTTCGCGAAAAGCCATGCTACACTCGGGCAAAACAGAACAGATGGAGAGGCCGTTTTGACCCCCGACTTCGACTTCGCGCTCGGCGAGATGGCCGAGGCGATCCGCGACACCACGCGCCGCTTCGCGAGCGACCGCATCGCGCCGCTCGCCGCGCGCGTCGACGCGGAGGACTGGTTCCCGCGCGATCTCTGGCCCGCGATGGGCGAACTCGGCCTGCACGGCATCACCGTCGAGGAAGAGTTCGGCGGGCTGGGGCTCGGCTATCTCGAGCACGTCGTCGCGGTCGAGGAAGTCAGCCGCGCCTCCGCCTCGGTCGGGCTGAGCTATGGCGCGCACTCCAACCTATGCGTCAACCAGATCCGCCGCTGGGGCAATGCCGAGCAGAAGGCGAAGTATCTGCCCAAGCTGGTGTCGGGCGAGCATGTCGGCAGCCTGGCGATGTCCGAGGCGGGCGCCGGATCCGACGTGGTGTCGATGAAGCTGCGCGCCGAGGCGGTCGACGGCGGCTTTCGCCTGAACGGCACGAAGTTCTGGATCACCAACGCGGCCTATGCCGACACGCTCGTCGTCTACGCCAAGACGGGTGAGGGCAGTCGCGGCATCACCGCCTTCCTGATCGAAAAGGACATGGCCGGCTTCTCGATCGGGCAGAAGATCGACAAGATGGGGATGCGCGGCAGCCCCACCGCCGAGCTGGTGTTCAACGACTGTTTCGTGCCCGAAGAGAACGTCATGGGGCCGCTCAACGGCGGCGTCGGCGTGCTGATGTCGGGACTCGATTACGAGCGTGCGGTGCTGGCGGGCATCCAGCTCGGCATCATGCAGGCGTGTCTCGACGTGGTGCTGCCGTTCGTGCGCGAGCGGCGCCAGTTCGGCCGACCGATCGGCGAGTTCCAGCTGATGCAGGCCAAGGTCGCCGACATGTACGTCGCGCTCAATTCGGCGCGCGCGTACGTCTATGCGGTGGCGCGCAGCTGCGACGCCGGGCGGACGACGCGTTTCGACGCGGCGGGCGCGATCCTGCTGGCGAGCGAGAATGCGGTGAAGGTCGCGCTGGAGGCGATCCAGGCGCTGGGCGGCGCGGGCTATACCAAGGAGTGGCCGGTGGAGCGGTTCCTGCGCGACGCCAAGCTGCTCGACATCGGTGCTGGCACGAACGAGATCCGGCGGATGCTGATCGGGCGTGAGCTGGTCGGCAACAATCCGCCGGTGGCGCAGTGAGGATGAACCGGACGAACCGTCACCCTGAACTCGTTTCAGGGTCCATCTCTCCGCTTGCGATGTCGGTGCTTGGGGCACGGTGGATGCTGAAAC
Organism: Sphingomonas mangrovi; assembly: GCF_047975845.1. Classification (NCBI taxonomy): domain Bacteria; kingdom Pseudomonadati; phylum Pseudomonadota; class Alphaproteobacteria; order Sphingomonadales; family Sphingomonadaceae; genus Sphingomonas; species Sphingomonas mangrovi. The sequence continues at coordinate 20,885 of NZ_JBIUCZ010000004.1, forward strand.
AAGTTCAGCATGACGGGGGAGGAAGCCGGTGAGCGCGCCGGTCCTGTCGACCAACGTCGCGCCCGACAGCCAGACGTTCAAAGCCAACGCCGCACACAACCGCGCGCTGGCCGAGCGGCTCCGCGCTGACGTCGCAACCGCGGCTCTCGGCGGTAGCGAGCGTGCCCGCGAGCGCCACACCGCGCGCGGCAAGCTGCTGCCGCGCGAGCGCGTCGAGCGGCTGCTCGACCCCGGCGCGCCGTTCCTGGAGATCGGCCAGCTCGCCGCGCACGACCTCTACGGCGGCGAGGTGCCGGGCGCCGGGCTGATCGCCGGCATCGGCCGCGTGTCGGGCCGGCAGGTGATGATCGTCTGCAACGACGCGACGGTGAAGGGCGGGACCTACTACCCGCTCACCGTCAAGAAGCACCTGCGCGCGCAGGAGATCGCCGAGGCCAACCGGCTGCCGTGCATCTATCTCGTCGACAGCGGCGGCGCCAACCTGCCGCACCAGGCCGAGGTATTTCCGGACCGCGACCACTTCGGCCGCATCTTCTTCAACCAGGCCAACATGTCGGCGCTCGGCATTCCGCAGATCGCCTGCGTGATGGGCAGCTGCACCGCGGGCGGCGCCTATGTGCCCGCCATGTCGGACGAGAGCGTGATCGTGCGCAACCAGGGCACGATCTTCCTCGCCGGCCCGCCGCTGGTGAAGGCGGCGACGGGCGAGGAGATCAGCGCCGAGGAACTGGGCGGGGCGGAAACGCACGGCCGCACCTCCGGCGTGGTCGATCATGTCGCCGAGAACGACGAGCATGCGCTGACGATCGTGCGCGACATCGTTTCGACGCTGCCGCCGCCCGCGCAGGCCAGCGTCAACCGCCAGCCGCCGCGCCCGCCCAAGCACGACCCGCAGGAGCTCTACGGCATCGTGCCGCAGGACGTGCGCGCGCCGTACGACGTGCACGAGGTGATCGCGCGGCTGGTCGACGGCAGCGAGTTTCACGCGTTCAAGCCGCTCTACGGAAGCAGCCTGGTGTGTGGCTTCGCGCACATCTGGGGCCAGCCGGTCGCGATCCTCGCCAACAACGGCGTGCTGTTCAGCGAAAGCGCGGTGAAAGGGGCGCACTTCATCGAGCTCGCCTGCCAGCGCCGCGTGCCGTTGCTGTTCCTCCAGAACATCTCCGGCTTCATGGTGGGCGGCAAGTACGAGGCGGAGGGGATCGCCAAGCACGGCGCCAAGCTGGTGACCGCGGTCGCCACCGCCTCGGTGCCCAAGATTACGGTGCTGATCGGCGGCAGTTTCGGTGCCGGCAACTATGGCATGTGCGGGCGCGCCTATTCGCCCAGGTTCCTGTTCAGCTGGCCCAACAGCCGGATCAGCGTGATGGGCGGCGAGCAGGCGGCGAGCGTGCTCGCCACCGTCCACCGCGACGCCGATCGCTGGTCGCCGGAAGAAGCGGAAGCGTTCAAGGCGCCGATCCGCGAGAAGTATGAGGACGAAGGCAACCCCTGGCACGCCACCGCGCGGCTGTGGGACGACGGTATCCTCGATCCGGCGCAGACGCGCGACGTGCTCGGGCTGGCACTGGCGGCGACGCTGGAAGCACCGATCCCAGAGACGCCGCGCTTCGGCGTGTTCCGGATGTGAGCATGCTTCCCACCCGTCGCCCTGAACTCGTTTTAGGGCCCGCTTCGCCGCGGGCGCGGAGCTATCGGCGGCAGACCAAGCCCGACAGCAAGGTCATGCCAGTCCGGGTTTTCGGTGTCGATGAGGTTGATTTTCCAAGCACGGTGCCACCGCTTCAGCTGCTTCTCGCGCGCGATGGCGGTCGGCATGTCCGCGAACAGCTCGTACCGCACGAGGCGGTGGACGGCATAGGCGGAGGTGAACTGAGACCCATTGCTCTCGCGGTGCTCGTAGAGGCGCCGCACGAGATCGCTGGTGACGCCGATGTAGAGCGTGCCCAGCGGCTGGCTGGCCAGGATGTAGACGCAGGGCTGCTTCGGCATCGCCAACACCATAGCATCGCGCGTGGGGAGACATGGATGCTGAAACAAGTTCAGCATGACGGAGGGAAGGCATGATCGGCTCGTTGCTCATCGCCAACCGGGGCGAGATCGCGTGCCGGATCATCGGCACGGCGCGACGGCTGGGGATCCGCACCATCGCCGTCTACTCCGAGGCCGATGCGAACGCCCGGCACGTGCGGCTGGCGGATGCAGCGGTGGCGATCGGGCCGGCGCCGGCGCGCGAGAGTTATCTGGTGGGCGAGCGCATCCTCGCCGCCGCGCGCGAGAGCGGGGCGGAGGCGATTCATCCCGGCTACGGCTTCTTGTCCGAGAACGCCGACTTCGCGGAAGCGGTGGTCGCCGCCGGACTGGTGTGGATCGGGCCTGACGCGGCGAGCATCCGCGCGATGGGGCTGAAGGATGCCGCCAAGCAGCGGATGATCGACGCCGGCGTGCCGGTGACGCCGGGCTATCTCGGTGAGGACCAGAGCGCCGAACGGCTGGCGGCCGAGGCGCAGGCGATCGGCTATCCGGTGCTCATCAAGGCGGTGGCCGGCGGCGGCGGCAAGGGGATGCGGCGCGTGGACGATGCCGCGCAATTCGCCGAGCTGCTCCAGTCGTGCCGGCGCGAAGCGGCGTCGGCGTTCGGCGACGACCGCGTGCTGATCGAGAAATACATCGCCCGCCCGCGCCACATCGAGGTGCAGGTGTTCGGCGACACCCACGGCGACGTTGTCCACCTGTTCGAACGCGACTGCTCGCTCCAGCGCCGCCACCAGAAGGTGATCGAGGAAGCGCCCGCGCCCGGCATGGACGGCGACACGCGCGAGGCGATCTGCGCCGCCGCGGTGCGTGCGGCCAAGGCGGTCGACTATGTCGGGGCGGGGACGATCGAGTTCATCGCCGACGGATCGGACGGGCTGCGCGCCGACCGGATCTGGTTCATGGAAATGAACACGCGGCTGCAGGTCGAGCATCCTGTGACCGAGGAGATCACCGGCATCGACCTGGTCGAATGGCAGCTGCGGGTCGCGAGCGGCGAGCCGCTGCCGCTGCGCCAGGACGAGCTGGCGATCGGCGGCTGGGCGATCGAGGCGCGGCTCTATGCCGAGGACCCGGCGACGGGGTTTCTACCGTCCACCGGCCCGCTCGACGTGCTGCGGCTGCCGAATCCTGAGGCGGGCCTGCTCGACCTGCGCACGGACATGGGCGTCGAGGCGGGCGACCGCGTGTCCGACCAGTACGACCCGATGCTCGGCAAGCTGATCGCGCGCGGCGACACCCGCGAGGCCGCCGCGGAGGCGCTCGCCACCGCCTGCCGGCTCGCGCAGGTCTGGCCGGTGCGCACCAACCTGGGCTTCGCCGCGCGGTGTCTCAGCCATCCGGAGTTCCGCTCCGGCGCGGTCGACACCGGCTTCATCGAACGGCATCTGGCCGAACTGACCGAGCCGGCGCTGCCGCTCGATGCGATGGCGCGCTGGGCCGCCGACGAACTGGCGGCGCCGGAAGGCGAGGGGCCGTGGGAGCGGGGGAGCGGCTTCCGCCTCAACGCCGCCCCGCGTCGGGAGGTCGCGCTGGTCGACGATCGCGGCGGGCGCTACGCGGTAGACCTCATAGCCCCGGCAACGCAGGCGTTCGGCGGCTTCGACACCGACGAAGGCCCGGTGGTGCAGCACGACGGCGAGCTGCGCCGCTTCCGCCGCTTCCGCGCCGAGGGTGCGGCGGGCGGGGGCGCTGCCGACGGCAGCCTGCTGGCGCCGATGCCGGGCCGGGTCACCGCAGTCGACGTGGCGGCAGGGCAGGCGGTCGCCAAGGGCCAGCGGCTGCTGACGCTGGAGGCGATGAAGATGGAGCACGGGCTGGTCGCGCCGTTCGACGGCACGGTCGCCGAACTGCCGACGGCGGCGGGCGCGCAGGTGCGCGAAGGGGCGCTGCTGGTGCGTGTCGAGCGGGAGGAGGGCTGATGGCAGGACGCTTCTACGACCAGTGGCAGGTGGGCGACCGGCTGGTCCACGACATCCGCCGCACGGTGACCGAGACGGACAACCTGCTGTTCTCGACCATGACCCACAATCCGCAGCCGCTGCACCTGGATGCGGAGGCGGCGCGCGCGTCGGAGTTCGGGCAGATCCTGGTCAACGGCACCTTCACCTTCGCGCTGATGGTGGGGCTGTCAGTGGGCGACACGACGCTCGGCACGCTGGTCGCGAACCTAGGCTATGACAAGCTGGTCCATCCGCAGCCGGTGTTCCTGGGCGACACGCTGCGCGCCGAGACCGAGGTGGTGGAACTGCGCGACAGCCGCTCGCGGCCCGAGGCAGGGATCGTCACCTTCCGCCACCAGCTGTTCAACCAGCGCGACGCGGTGGTGTGCGACTGCCTGCGTACGGCGCTGTTGCGGCGGAGCGGATCGTGAGGCTGCGGTCGCTGCTGTTCGTTCCTGCCGACCGGCCCGAGCGTTTCGCCAAGGCGGCGGCGAGCGGCGCGGATGCGATCATCCTCGACCTGGAGGATTCGGTGCATCCGGATGCCAAGGAGGCCGCAGCGGCGGAAGTCGCGAAGTTCCTGGCGCAACCCGCCGACGGCGTGTTGCGGCTGGTGCGGATCAACCCGCTCGATGCCGGTCGGCTCGATGCCGACTTGGCGGTCGCGCATGCCGCCGACGCGATCGTGCTGCCCAAGGCGGAGGGCGCTGCGAGCGTTCGCCGGCTGGCCGAGCGGTTGGGCGAGGGTGCGCCGCCGATCCTGCCGATCGCGACCGAGACGCCCGCGGCGGTGTTCGCGCTCGGCAGCTACGCCGAGGTCGCCGACCGGCTCCTCGGCATCAGTTGGGGGGCCGAGGATCTGCCCGCCGCCATCGGGGCCGCCACTTCTCGTGAGGAGGACGGCCGGTATACGCCGCCTTACGAGATGGTGCGCGCGCTCGCGCTGTTCGGCGCGCATGCCGCGGGCGTGGCGGCGATCGACACCGTCTATCCCGCGCTCGCCGATGCCGAGGGGCTGGCGCGCTACGCGGCGCGCGCGGCGCGCGACGGCTTCACCGGCATGCTCGCGCTCCATCCGGCGCAGGTGCCGGTGATCAACGCCGCCTTCACCCCCACGCCCGCGCAGGTCGCCGACGCAGAGGCCGTGGTCGCCGCCTTCGCCGCGGCGCCGGGCGCGGGGGTCCTGCGCCACGAAGGCCGGATGCTCGACGCACCCCACCTCAAGCAGGCGCAGCGGCTGCTCCAGCGGGCGGGCGTCTAGCGGAGCAGGGCAAGCGCCGCGTCGGCAGCGGCTTCGCCGGTCGCCAACGCGCCGTGCGCGGTGGAGAAGTCGGTGCGCGAGCACGCCTCGCCGGCGAAGAGCAGGCGATCGTCGGGGCCGGCGAGCGTCGTGCGCGCATCCGCGTGGCCGGGCAGCGCGTGGCTGTACGATCCGCCGAACCCGTCGGCCTGTCCCCAGGCGGAGGCGGCGACCAGCCGCAGCCCGCGCGCAAAGTCGCTGCCGAGCAGCGCGCCCAGTTCCTCGCGCGCGAAGGCGGCGCTGGCATCGGCGCCCGCCGACTCGAGATCGGCGGCGCCGCTGCCGCCGAAGAAACCCTCCACCACCGGCCGGCCGAACGGTCGGAGGTAATAGCTGCCGGTCCCGGCCGAGTGCGGGTTGCCGAGCAGATGGCTTTCGGGCGGCACCGCCTCCGGATCGGCGAGGCGCAGGAACAGCTTGTTGGCGAGGCCGAGCGGCAGCCGGGCGGCAGCGTGGCAGCGGTCGTCGTAGCGCGCCGGCAGTCGCAGGCCGCCGTTGGCTAGCACCGGCGTCGCGACGGTGACGATCGCCACCCGCGCCCGCACGGCGCCGCGCGGCGTCTCCAGCACCAGCCGGTCGCCGTCGTCGCGGATGCGGCGGACGGGGGTGCTTGTCCGGACGGGGATCGGCGGCAGCTGCGAGGCGACGAGCGTGCCATAGCCTTCGGGAACCCGCCAGTTGGTGTCGCTGGCGGCATCGTCATAGGCGCGATAGTCGGCGACCGAGAGATCGGCGAGGCCGGTGCCGTTGATGTAGCCGCTCAGCGCCTCGACGTAGGCATTCCACCGCCCGTCCCTCGGCAGCGCGTCGGCGGCGCGGTCGCTGGCGGGAGGATCGTCGCGCAGCCGTGCGTCCCAGGTGGCGAACGCGGCGCCGGCGGCCTCCTGCTCGGCGGGCGGAAAGCCTACGTCGCGCAGCTGCTCGCCCCAGGCCGAGGTGCTGCGGTCGATCGCGAAGCCGGCGTGCTCGGCGATGCCCACCCAGGGATTGCGCTCGGCCGAATGCAGCCAGCCGCAGCCCAGATCGAGCGGCATGCCCTGGACGCCCAGCGTCCATGCCCGCCCGCCGATGCGGTCGCTTGCCTCGACCAGCAGCACGCTGCGCCCGCGTCCATGCAGCCGACGTGCGGCGCCGATGCCGGCGGCACCGGCGCCGATGATGGCGATGTCGATCTCGGTCATGGCAGGCGTGGCGGCTCGGACGAGCGCAGAAGCAGGGGCGGGTTCATGCCACCCCAACGCGCGACCCGTCCGGGCTTTCCGCCTACACCGCCTTGCTGAAGCGCTGCGCGTCAGGCTGGCGATAGCGGTCGAACGCCGCGGCGGCGAGGCGGGCGTACGGCCGTCCGTCGGCGAGCACCGTCACCCGGCTGCCGTCGAGCCGCACCAGGCCTTCTTCCGCCAGCTCGGCCAGCGCGGGCAGGGCGTCGGGGGCGGGGGCGGCGTCGACCTGGCCGTCGCACAGCAGCCGCTCGATCAGCCCGGAGCGCAGCCGGTCGTCGGCGGTGCGCTCTACGCCGCGCACCGCAGCGAGTCCGCCGTTGGCGACGCGCAGCCGATAGCGCCCGACATGTTTCTCGTTCTGCACCAGCAGGCCATCGTATTGGCTGATCGACGAGGCGCCGAGGCCGACGATCGCCTCGCCCGGCTCGTCGGTGAAGCCCTGGAAGTTGCGGCGCAGCGTCCCCGTTGCGGCGGCACGGGCGAGGCTGTCTTCGGGACGGGCGAAATGGTCGAAGCCGATCGCGGCATAGCCCGCGGCGACGAGGATGTCGTAGGCGAGCGCGCTCTGGGCGAAGCGCTGCGCGGCGTCGGGCAGTGCTTCGTCGGGGATCATCCGCTGGCGCGGCAACAATCGGGGCATATGCGCATAGCCAAACATCGCGATCCGGTCCGGCGCGAGGTCGAGCGCCGCAGCGAGCGTGTCGGCCAGATCCTCGGAGGTCTGGTGCGGCAGGCCGTACATGAGGTCGAGGTTGACCGCGGCGATCCCGGCGGCGCGCAGGTCGAGCACCGCCTGGCGCACCATCTCATAGGGCTGGATGCGGTTGATCGCGCGCTGGACGTGCGGTGCGAAGCACTGCGCGCCCAGGCTGACGCGGGTCACGCCGGCGCGTGCCAGCGCCTCGGCATAGCGCGCGTCGAGAGTCCGCGGATCGAGCTCGGCGGCGATCTCCAGCCGCTCGGCGCAGGCGAAGCTGCGGCGGAGCAGGTCGGTCAACCGCACGAAGTCCTCGGGCGGCAGCGCGTTGGGGCTGCCGCCGCCGAAGTGGATCGCCACGACCCGGCCGTGCATCCGCGCCGCCACCGCCGCGACTTCCTGCTCCAGCGCTGCGAGATAGGCGTCGAGCCGAGAGGCGCGGCCGATCGCGCCGGTGTTGCACCCGCAGTACCAGCAGATCTCGTGGCAATAGGGGATGTGGACGTAGAGCGAGACCGGCGTGTCCGGCGCGATCGCCGCCAGCGCCTCGGCCTGCTCGGCCGGGCCGACGCCGGCGTGGAACTCCGCCGCGGTCGGATAGCTGGTGTAGCGGGGCACGGAACGGCGCGCGAGATCGGGCAGATAGCGGTGCATGCGTTGCCTTTCCGCTCCCGGAGGTCCGCGTACGTTGATGCGCGTCAAACTCGGGCGCGGCGCTTTTGACGCCGGTCAACGCCGCGGCGCAGTGCGCCCCGCACAACGCCGGTCGGAGGTCCCCCCATGATCCACGCCCAGCCCCTGCACGACAGCATTCGGCCCTATGCGCGTCGGTGGCACGTGATCGACGAGATCGACCTCGTGCCCCTGCTGTCCGAGCACATCCGCACCGAGCAGCTCTGCCAGCTGCTGGAAGGGTGCGCCGACGGCCTGCCCGACCTCCCCGAAGCCGAGGAGATCGCCGAGCTGTGCCATCGCCTCGACGCGCATGCCACCGACCAGATCGCGCGCGAGGAGGCGTTGCTGGAAACGCTGTTCGGCGGGCCCGACGCGGAGCCGCTCGGCGACACGCTGCTCGGCCATGTCCGTGCGCGCCATGTCGCCTGCGCGGTGCAGGCGCAGGACCTGCTCTCGGCCCTGCGCCCGCACACGGTGGAGCGCGGGCCCTGCGCGGCGACGCTCGGCTATATGCTGCGCTGCTTCTTCGATGCGTGCCGGGGGGCGATCGCGTTCGAGGAACTGGCGATCCGCACGCTCGCCGACAAGCGGCTGACGATCGCGGCGCGGATGCTGCTCGACACGCGGCTGCAGGCGAGCTGCCGCAGCGGCTGAGCGGCGGCAGCCGGGACGCGGCTCAGGCCGGTTCGGCGCGTTCCTGGAGTGCGGCGCGGTCGCGCAGCGTGATCGCGCGGCCGCCGGGCAGTCCGATGACGCCAGCGGTCTTCAGCTTGGTCATCTGGCGGCTGACCGTCTCGATCGTCAGGCCGAGCACGTCGGCGATCTGGCCGCGGGTCAGCGGCAGGTCGAAGGTGATCGGCCCCTCGACGCTCGCGCGGCAGGCGGTGCTGCCGGCGCGATCGGCCATGTCGAGCAGGAAGCCGGCGATTTTCTCCTCGGCCGACTTGCGGCCCAGCATCAGCATGCGGCTGCGCGCCTCGTCGAGCGCGGCGAACGTCCGCTGGAGCAGCAGCCGCTCCATGCGGGCGTGATCCTCCAGCACCTGTTCGAACTGCTTGCGCGGAAAGACGCAGAGCTCGGAGTCGGTCAGCGCGGTGACGGTGAAGTCGGCGGCATCGGCATAGGGGCGGCCGATGAAGTCCGCCGGATAGTGCAGCCCAACGATCTGCTCGCGGCCGTCGGCGGTCGAGGCGCTGAGCTTGAGCACGCCGGACAACAGGTTGCCGCAGACAACGCTCTCGTCGCCGGCCCAGATCATCGTCTCGCCCTTGGTGAGGTGCTGGCGACGACCCAGCGCGTTCAGCGCCGTGAGTTCGCCGTCCGTCAGGCTGCCGCACAAAGCCAGGTCCCGCACCGAACAGTCGGCGCAAATCTCGATCGCTGCCATGACGCGCCCTATAGGCAACATGGATTGCTTTGTCGCCTAAAAGCCGACCGGAACGACGTTGATACGGGTCAATGCGTCTTGGCGGCAACTGTGCGAACGAGGATAGGATCGCCGCCCGGACGCTCTCGCGAGCCTCCGCGCGACAATCTTCCCCCCTTGACGGGCTGCCCGTGCGGCGGCCCGCCTTTTTTTCAGATGCCGTCCCGAATCTCGACCGCGGCGATGCCCGGCACGTCGACCTCGAACGCGAACAGGTCGCCGGCGTGCGGCTGTTCGGCGCGCTCGGCGTCGGACAGGTGCTTGGCGGCGGTGGTCGCATAGAGGGTGCGCCGGTCGGGACCGCCGAACGCCACCTTGGTGATCGCGCTCACCGGGAAGTCGATGTGCTCGAGCAACTCGCCCGCAGGCGAATAGCGGCGCACGCCCCAGCCGTTGTAGAGCCCGACCCAGATGCAGCCCTCGGCATCGACGGTCGGGCCGTCCGGGTGGCCTTCCGCATTGGGGATCGAGGCGAACAGCCGCGAGTCCGTGAGCGTGCCATCCTCGCCCACTGCGCAGGCGTGGATCAGCCCCTTGGCGGTATCGACGTGGTAGATGGTGCCGCCGTCGGGGCTGAACGCCGGGCCGTTGGTGATCGCGCACGACGGCGTCGAGGCGACGCACCGGCCGTCGGCGGCGAGGCGGTAGATCGTCCCGCTCTCGGCGGTCTCGCCGTCGTCCATCGTGCCGAACCACAGCCGGCCGCGCGGGTCGACGGTGCCGTCGTTGAGGCGATTCCCCGGCAACTGCGGCTCGGGATCGACCAGCGGTTCGAACGCGCCGGTCGCCGGATCGAAGCGGGCGAGGCCGGTCTGGAGCCCGGCGACGAACTTGCCGTCCGCGGACGGCAGCACGAAGCCGCACTGGCCGGGGGCCTGCCAGCTGCGCGTCGCATTGCTGACCGGATCGAGGCGGTGGATACGGTGGCTCTTGATGTCGACGAACCACAGCGCGGCCTCGCGCTCGACCCACACGGGGCCTTCGCCGAGCGGGGCGCCGAGCTGAAGGATGCTGACCGGCTCGCTGCGCTGTACCGCCATCACAACGCCTCCGTGCAGGAGGAGACGGCAAGGAACGAAAGGCGCGAAAGGATCACGAACGAGGCCCTCTTGTCGCGGGGAGAGGGCGTGCGGCCGCAGCTTGCGCGACAAGCCTGCAGCGATCCTCTCCTACCGCCGGTGGTGATGGTCCGGAGCAGCATCCGGGGCCGGTCGCGCACTGTCAAGCAGGCGCTCCGGCAGACGGCCGGCAAACCGCGCCCGATGAGAGTCGCGACGCCGTTAACCATCCGGTTACCTGTCCCGTGCGAATCTGGGACAGTTCAGGGAGTGGAAGCGTAATCATGTATCGAGCTCATAAGCTGCACCTCCTCGTCGCCGTGGGCGCGCTGGCGTTGGCGAGTTGCGCCCGCAAGCCGGAACCCGCGCCGCCGCCTCCGCCGCCCGCGCCCGCGCCGACCCCGGCGCCGATGCCGACGCCGCCATCCGGCGCCGCCGCGGGGCTGATGACGCCGGTGGCGCTGCCCGACGGCAGCTATCCGACGCCCAATCGCGCGCTCTCGTCGGCGGCGACGGTGTGGCACCTGCGCAGCGCGCTCAACGTCGCCGCGCTCCAGTGCAACGTGTCGGACCCGACCATCGTCGCGCAGTACAACACCTTGCTCCGGACGCAGGGCAAGAACCTGACCGCGGCGTACAAGACGCTGGAGGCGGAGTATCGCAAGGGCGGCGGCGACTGGCAGGACCGCCTGGATGACTCCATGACGCGCCTCTACAATTTCTTCGCCCAGCCGCCGGTGCAGAAGGAGTTCTGCGCACGCGCGGTGCCGATGATCGCCAGCGCCGCGGCGCTGCCGGCCGGCGGGTTCGAGAGCTTCGCGCTCGGCGCCCTGCCGCAGCTCGACCAGCCGTTCGTCGAATTTTATCGCAACTACGACCTTTATCGCGTCGAGCTTGCGGCGTGGAAGTCCGGCCAGCAGTCGCCCGTACCGCGGCTCGGCGTCGACCCGGCGGTGCTGCTCGGCTCGACCGAGGTGACGATGGCCAAGGGCGTGCGCGTCGCCTCTCGGTGAGGGAGCGCTCCGCCGGTTTGCATCCGGTGACTCCCGGCGGCTAGGGTAGGGGACGGACGTGGGCGCAGGCGCGTGCCCATGCCGTCCCCGACTTTTTTGGAGTGGCTGTTGGAGTCCGTGACGATCGTTCTCGTGCTGCTGCTGGCGGTGGTGGTCAGCGGCGCACTCTCGCGGATGGTGCCCGTTTCGGTGCCGACGCCGATCGTGCAGATCGCACTGGGCGGTGCGATCGGGCTGGCAGCCGAATGGCGGGTCGAGCTCGACCCCGAGCTGTTCTTCTTCCTGTTCCTGCCGCCGCTGCTGTTCCTCGACGGCTGGCGTATTCCCAAGGACGAGCTGTTCAAGGACATCTCGACCGTGGTCGACCTCGCGCTCGGGCTGGTCGTGCTGACGGTGATCGGCATGGGGCTGTTCATCCATTGGATGATCCCGGCGATGCCGCTTGCGGTGGCGTTCGCGCTCGCGGCGGTCGTCTCTCCCACCGATCCGATCGCGGTCTCCGCCATCGCCGCGCGCGTGCCGATCCCCAAGCGGATGATGCACATCCTGGAGGGCGAATCGCTGCTCAACGACGCGTCGGGGCTCGTCTGCCTGCGCTTCGCGGTCGCCGCCGCGCTGACCGGCAGCTTCTCCGCCTCCAGCGCGGCGCTCAGCTTCCTGTGGGTCGCGTTCGGCGGCCTCGCGATCGGCGTCGCCGTGACGATGGCGGTCACCTGGACCAAGTACCGCGTGTCGAAGCGCTTCGGCGAGGAGACGGGATCGCAGATCCTGGTCAGCCTGCTGATCCCCTTCGCCTCCTATCTGCTCGCCGAGCATTTCCACTGCTCCGGCATCCTCGCTGCGGTGGCGGCAGGCGTCACGATGAGCTTCGCCGAGATTTCCCGGCAGGCGCTGCCCGCCACCCGCATGCGGCGTAATTCGGTGTGGGACACGATCCAGTTCACCGCCAATGGCATCATCTTCGTGCTGCTGGGCGAGCAGCTGCCGGCGATTCTGCGCGGCGCCAGCGCCACGGTGCAGCAGTCCGGACATCAACATGCCTGGTGGCTGGCGGCCTATGTGTTGGCGATCACCCTCGGTCTCGCGGCGTTGCGCTTCGCCTGGGTCTGGTTGTCGCTGCGGTTGACGTTGCTCCGCCGCCGACGTCGCGGCGACACGACGCGCAGCCCCGAATGGCGGCTGGTCGCGGCGATGTCGTTTGCGGGGGTTCGCGGTGCGATCACGCTGGCGGGCGTGCTGACGCTGCCGCTGGTCGCCGCGGACGGCACGCCGTTTCCCGCTCGCGATCTCGCGATCTTTCTCGCCGCCGGGGTGATCGTCACCTCGCTGATCATCGCCAGCATCGGCCTACCGCTGCTGCTTCGCGGGCTGAAGATGCCGGGGGACGATTTGGCGCATGCCGAGGAAGATGGCGCGCGCGTCGCCGCGGCCGAAGCGGCGATCCGCGAGATCGAGCGGGTCCAGCACGAACTCGCCGCCGGACGCAGCGACGCCGACCTTTATGCCGCCGCAGGCGCACGGGTGATGGATCTGTATCGCGGCCGGATCGAAGCGCGTAGCCAGTCGGGCGAGGCGGCGGAAGCAACGCGACGTCAGGACCGCATCGAGCGCGACCTCCGCCTCGCCGGCCTCAAGGCGGAGCGCGCCGCGATCTTCCGCAGCGCGCGCGATCGCAGCATCGGCTCGGCCACCGCCAACAAGCTGGTGCGCGAACTCGACCTGCTCGAGGCACGCTACCGCGACTGAGGCCGGGCGGCTCCGGGGGCGTCACTGTCTCGGAGCGATGGTGCCGACGGAAGGCTCAGCAGACGCCGGCTGCGAGGAAGATGGAGGCCCGACCGGGAATCGAACCCGGGTGCAAGGATTTGCAGTCCTCTGCGTCACCACTCCGCCATCGGGCCTCGACGTCGGGAGGCGGGCACTTGCTCGGTTTTCGCCGTCCGGTCAACCGCGTTTCGCATCCGGCGCTTCGGGGCCGGCCGGCATGCGGGCCCAGGTGGCTCCACTCCGGCACCGAAAAATGGCGCCGGTCGCTTGGCGCCACCGCAGGCGCGAAGTACATAGCGTCTTCTCAACTAGTGTATTGCACGAATAATACAGACGTGCGACAGGAGCATCATGGACGGTTCGGCAGCTACTCTCCGCTTCGAGGACATGCGGCACGCGATGGTGGTGAGCCAGCTGCGGACCAGCGCCGTGGACGATTCGCGGGTCGTAAAGGTGATGGGCGAGGTGCCGCGCGAGCGGTTCGTGCCGGCGGCGCAGCGTGCGATCGCCTACCATGACCGGGAAGTGGCGCTGGGCAACGGCCGCGCGATGAACCCGCCGCTCGCCTCGGCCCGGCTGGTGACCGAGGCGGACGTCGCCTCGACCGATCGCGTGCTGCTGATCGGCGCGGCGACCGGCTACACCGCGGCCGTGCTCGCCAAGCTGGCCGGATCGGTGGTCGCGCTGGAGGCGGATGCCACGCTCGCCGGTCAGGCGCGCGACGCGCTCGCGGGGGCGGGCAACGTCACGGTGGTCGAGGGGCCGCTGGCAGCCGGCTGGGCCGAGGGCGGACCTTATGACGCGATCGTGATCGACGGCGCGGTGGACTCCGTGCCGGACGCGATCGTCGCTCAGGTCAAGGCCGACGGGCGGATCGTCACCGGCATCGCCGACCGCGGGGTGACGCGGCTGGCGGCGGGCCGGCGCAGCGAAGGCGGCTTCGGACTGGCCGATTTCGCGGATACCGATTGCGTGGTGCTGCCGGGGTTCGCGAAACCGCCAAGCTTCCAGTTCTAAGCCGCGCAAGCCAAAGGGGGGAGTATGCGCGCGTTTCGGTGGATCGCCGGGGTCAGTCTGGCGGCATGTGCGGCGTCGTCCGCGGGGGCGGAGACGCTGCGCGATGCGCTGTTGCGGACCTATGCCAGCAACCCGCAGCTGACGGGGGAGCGCGCCAACCTGCGTGCCACCGACGAAGGCGTGCCGATCGCGCGCGCCTCCGGCCTGCCGCAGCTGAGCGCCGACTCCACCTTCACCGAGAATGTGCTCAACACCAACAACGCCAGCATCGCGCAGCCGCGGCGCACGGCGTCGGCGGGGGTGAACCTGTCGGTCCCGCTCTACGCCGGGGGTGCGGTCCGCAACTCGGTGCGCGCGGCCGAGCGGCGGGTCGAGGCGGGGCGCGCGAACCTGCGCAGCGTGGAGGCGAACGTCTTCACCCAGGTGGTCGCCGCCTACAACGACGTGCTCCGCGACGAGGCGATCGTCCGCCTCAACCAGCAGAACCTGCGCGTGCTGGAGGTCAACCTTCAGGCATCGCGCGACCGCTTCGAGGTGGGCGACCTGACCCGCACCGACGTCGCCCAGTCGGAGGCACGGCTCGCCTCGGCCCAGGCGCAGCTGCGCAGTGCCGAGGCGCAGCTGATCAGCAGCCGCGAGACGTACGTCGAGGTGACGGGCGCGTCCGCCGACGTGCTGGCGCCGCCGCCCGAGCTTCCGAACCTCCCCGCCGATCCGCAGGGCGCGGTGTCGGTGGCGATCGACAACAATCCCGCGCTCCAGGCGGCGCAGCGCGAGAGCGACGCCGCCGGCTTTGACGTCCGCGTCGCCCGTGCCGGCCGCCTGCCGAGCGTCGCGGCCGTGGCGGGCGGCAACTATTCGACCACGCTCAATTCGGTGCCCGACGTGAACGGCATCCGCATCCAGCAGGACGGCGCCGCCGCCACCGCGGGATTGCAGCTGTCGTTGCCGCTGTTCCAGGGCGGCCGTCCCGCCGCGCAGGTGCGCCGCGCGCAGGCGATCGAAAGCTCGGCGATCGAGCGCGTGACTCAGGTCGAGCGCGGCGTGGTGTCCGACGCGCGATCGGCCTTCGCCGCCTGGCAGTCGTCGCTGCGCGTCATCCAGTCCTCCGAGGTGCAGGTTTCGGCCAACCGCCTGTCGCTGGAGGGCGTGCGCGCCGAGAACAGCGTCGGCACGCGCACCATCCTGGACATCCTCAACGCCGAGCAGGAACTGCTCAACTCGCAGATCCAGCTCGTGTCCGCCCGCCGCGACGCCTATGTCGCCGGGTTCGCGCTGCTGGCGGCGATGGGACGTGCGGAGGCACAGGACCTGGGGCTCGACGGCGGTGCGCTCTACGATCCGACCGCCAACTACAGCCGCGTGCGCAACCGCATCTGGGACTGGGACAGCGATCCGCAGCCGACGCCCGTCGCCAGCACGACGGTTGGCACGCCGGCGCAGACTCCGGTGGTCACGCGCGAGCTGGAGCCGGAGCTTCGCCACGACGTCAATCCGTACGGCGTCACCGACGGCAGCGATGCGGCGAGCCGGCGCGGCGGCGACGCCACGACGCGCCCCGTTGACACCAATCCCGCAAACCCCGACAGCTGATCGGTCAGGAAGGCCATGAGGTTCGCCGTGGGGGACATCAGTACCGAGACGTCGATGGAGGACATCCTCTCTTCGATCAAACGGATCATCGCCGAGGAAGGCGAGGGCCCCGGCGTCCCGCGCGGTCGCCGTCCGCTCCGCCAGCCGCTGCCGCCGGCGCCCGACGAGGACGACGACGAGGTGCTGGAGCTCAACGACGCGGTGTCCGAGCCGCTGCCGCCGCGTGCACAGCCGCAGCCGGCGGCGCACCGCGCCGAGCCGGCCGCCACCGATCCGACAATCCTGTCCGAACGCGCCGCCGAGGCGAGCCGCGGCGCGCTGGAGGCGCTGTCGCGGATGGTGGTGAAGCCCGGCGCGCCCGGTGCCGATTCGCTCGAAGGGCTGGTGCGCGAGATGCTGCGCCCGATGCTGCGCGACTGGCTCGACGCCAAGCTCCCCGAGATCGTCGAGGCGATGGTCGCGCGGGAGATCGCCCGGATCAGCGGCCGCGAATAGCCGCGCCGCCGCGGGCGCGCTTGCGTCCGCGCGGTGGCTGCGCCATGCGCTCGGCCTATGACCGAGCTTGCAAAGACCTTCGATCCCGCCGCCATCGAAACGCGCTGGTATGCGCATTGGGAAGAGCAGGGGCTGTTCCGTCCCGAGCGCACGGGCGCCGAGCCTTGGACGATCGTCAACCCGCCGCCCAACGTCACGGGCAGCCTCCACATCGGCCACGCGCTCGACAACACGCTGCAGGACATCCTCGTCCGCCACGCCCGGCTGCAGGGCAAGGACGCGCGCTGGGTGGTCGGCACCGACCATGCCGGCATCGCCACGCAGATGGTCGTCGAGCGCAACCTCGCCAAGGACGGCGTCAAGCGCACCGACCTCGGCCGCGAGGCGTTCGTCGACAAGGTGTGGGAGTGGAAGGCCGAGAGCGGCGGCCAGATCACCGGCCAGCTGCGCCGGCTGGGCTGCTCGATGGACTGGGCCAACGAGCGCTTCACGATGGACGAGGGCTTTTCGAAGGCCGTGCTCAAGGTCTTCGTCCAGCTCCACCGCGACGGGCTGCTCTACCGCGACAAGCGGCTGGTGAACTGGGACCCGCATTTCGGCACCGCGATCAGCGACCTGGAGGTCGAGACGCGCGAGGTGCAGGGCAGCTTCTGGCACCTGCGCTATCCGCTGGCGGATGGATCGGGCGAGATCCGCGTCGCCACCACCCGGCCGGAAACGCTGCTCGCCGACATGGCGGTGGCGGTGCATCCCGAGGACCCGCGCTACACCGCGCTGATCGGCAAGCAGGTGCGGCTGCCGATCACCGGCCGACTGGTGCCGATCGTCGGCGACGAGCATGCCGATCCGGCGCTCGGTTCGGGCGCGGTCAAGATCACGCCGGGCCACGACTTCAACGACTTCGAGGTCGGCCGCCGTGCCGGAATCGAGGCGCGCGACATGCTCAACATGCTCGACGCGAAGGCGCAGGTCACCCAGACCGCCGACGGGCTGATCCCGGCTGAGCTGATCGGCCTCGACCGCTTCGAGGCGCGCAAGGCGATCGTCGCGCGGTTGAAGGAAGAGGGCTTCCTCGTGCCCTACGTCGACAAGGACGGCAACGAGCACGACGCCGAGCCGCGCACCATCCAGACGCCCTATGGCGACCGTTCGGGCGTGGTGATCGAGCCGTGGCTGACCGACCAATGGTATGTCGATGCCAAGGCGCTTGCCCAGCCGGCGATCGAGGCGGTGCGTTCGGGCAAGACGCAGATCGTGCCCAAGAGCTGGGAAAAGACCTATTTCAACTGGATGGAGAACATCCAGCCGTGGTGCGTCTCTCGCCAGCTGTGGTGGGGCCACCGCATCCCTGCGTGGTTCGGGCCGGACGGCATACCTTTCGTTGCAGAAAGTGAAGAAGAAGCCGCTAAGCTGGCTCTGGACCACTATGCTGGCGATGCCTCGCCTCCGTCTAAGGTGCGCTTCTTGGACACGGAGAATGTTTGGGCGGGGAATGACGTCTTCGGTTGGGTAGGAAAGCCGCAAGACATTTCCTCGAGTCCATCTGACGCTAGAACCCTTACACTCCGCCGCGATCCCGACGTGCTCGACACCTGGTTCTCCTCGGCCTTGTGGCCGTTCGCGACGCTCGGCTGGCCGGAGAACACCGACCCGACGCTCGGCGGGCGCTACGCCAACGACGTGTTGATCTCGGGCTTCGACATCCTGTTCTTCTGGAACGCGCGGATGATGATGCAGGGGCTGCACTTCATGGGCGAAGTGCCGTTCCGCAAGATGTACCTGCACGGGCTGGTGCGTGCGGCTGACGGTGCCAAGATGTCCAAGTCCAAGGGCAACACCGTCGATCCACTCGGGCTGATCGATCGCTACGGCGCGGACGCGCTGCGCTTCTTCATGGCGGCGATGGAGAGCCAGGGCCGCGACATCAAGATGGATGAGAAGCGGGTCGAGGGATACCGCAACTTCGCGACCAAGCTGTGGAACGCGTCGCGCTTCGCCCAGGCGAACGGCATCGCCGCCTCGACCACGCTGGAGCCGCCGGCGGCCACGCTCGCGGTCAACAAGTGGATCGTCGCGGAAACGGTCGCCTGTGTGCAGGCGGTCGACCTGGCGCTTGCCGACCTGCGCTTCGACGGGGCGGCCAACACGATTTACCAGTTCGTGTGGAGCCGCTTCTGCGACTGGTATCTCGAACTCATCAAGCCGGTGCTGCAAGGCGAGGGTGCCGAGGGCGCCGAGGAGACCCGCGCGGTCGCCGGCTGGGTGCTCGACCAGATCCTGGTGCTGCTCCACCCGTTCATGCCCTTCATCACCGAAGAGCTGTGGCACGCGATGGGCACGCGTTCGAACGACCTGATCATCGCACGCTGGCCGATCGCCGACGCGCGCGCGCTCGATCCGGCGGCGAGCCAGGAGATCGACTGGGTGATCCGCCTCGTGAGCGAAGTGCGCGCGGCGCGTACCGAGCTCAACGTGCCGCCGGGCGCGCGGCTGCCGATCCACGTGCGCGACGCCTCGGCGCTGACGGGCGAGCGGCTGGGCGCGCAGGAGAGCGTGCTCGCCCGCCTCGCGCGCGTCGACGTGACGCAGGGCGAGGCGCCTGCGGGCGGCGCGTTGCAGATCGTGGTGGACGAGGCGACGTTCGTGCTGCCGCTCGAAGGCGTGATCGACCTAGACGCCGAGCGCGCCCGCCTCACCAAGGCGATCGCGGCGGCGGAAAAGGAGCGCGACTCGCTGGCCGGCCGGCTCGACAACCCGAGCTTCGTCGGCCGGGCCAAGCCGGAGGCGGTCGAAAAGGCCCGCGCCGACCACGCCGACAAGCAGGCGGAAGCGGCCCGGCTCCAGGCGGCGCTCGGCCGGTTGGGGTAGGGGCAGGGGGCGCGGGGACCGGGGCGTTCGCCATCCCGGTTCGTCATCCTGACGGAAGTCAGGATCCATTGCCGCTACCGCAGGAAGCGCGAGCGTTGCGCGTCTGGATGCTGACTTCCGTCAGCATGACGGGGGCGGGGAGGTGTCCCAAAACCCTGGGCCCCTGCGGAGGCAGGGGCCCAGGGTCACAGGCGCTCTGCTTGCCGCCCTAGGCTCCTGCCTGCGCAGGAGCACAGAGCCTGCTCGCCCTTACCGGCAGCTGCTCGCCGGCCCCGCGTCCAGATCCAGGCACCGCCCGTCGATCTCGCCTGCCGGCACCGGCAGCCGGATCAGCGCCGCCAGCGTCGGCAGAATGTCGACCGTCTCGACGCCGAACGGCTGTTCGAAGCCGGTCATGCCCTTGCGCCAGAACAGCATCGGCACGCGGCGGTCATAGTCCCAGAAGCTGCCGTGCGACGCCACCGTCGAGCCGACCGGCAGCGTCACCGGCGTTACTCGTGGCTTGAGCGGGACCAGCAGGTCGCCCGAACGCTCCGGGTCGAACGAGGCGCGGGCGCGTTCCAGCAACGACCAGGTCTGCGGCTCGGTGTGGCCGGGCATCGGCGTCGCCAGCACCTGCGCGCGGGTGAACACCGCCTCCACCTGCGGCGCGGCCGAGAGGCGCGCGATCGCCTCGCGCTCCACCGCGGCGCGCTGGGCGGCCGTCAGCTTGACGTCGTACCAGATGTCGCCGTTGAGCCCGCCGAGCAGTACCGGGCCGGCGATGCCGAGCTTCTGGCCGATCGCCGCGCCGACCTCCTTGACGGTCGGGCTGGCGGTCTGGCGCTGCGCGTCGGTCAGCCCATGCTGCGCGTGGCGCTCGGCGATGTCCTGGCCGCCGTGGTCGGCGGTGAGCACCACCTGATAGTCGACGCCGGTCGCGTCGAGCACCGCGAAGAAATCGCCGAGCGAGCGGTCGAGCGCCAGCATCTGCAGGCACATCTCGCTGCCCTCGGTACCGAAGCCGTGGCCGACGTAATCGGTCGCGGAGGCGCCGATCGAGATGATGTCGGTCGCCGATCCCTGGCCGAGCTTCATGTCCTGGATCAGCCCGGCGGCGAGCGCGAGCACCGCGCCATCGAACTCGGGCGAGCGGCGGAAGGCGCCGGTGTCGCCGGCGGCGCGTTCGAGCCGGCCGTTGCCGACGGTGCGGGTGCCGACCTGCACCGGCAGCGCGCGCGCCTGGCACAGCGGCGGCAGTTCGAGCGGCGGCTGCGCGGTGGCGATCTGCTTGGCGACTGCGGCGTTGGTCCGCTGCACGACCGCGGGCATTTCCCGCCCGGCATAGGAGACGAAACCGTCGCCACCCCACCACCACAGCTCGTCGACCTTGTGGCCGCCCATCATCACCGCGGCGCGGTCCTTGCCCGCGACCGAGACGACGCGCGTCGCCGGGTTGGCGTTCTTCATCCGCTCGCCAAGCGTCGGCACCTTCAGGTGGCGGTCGGAGACGGTGTAGTCGCCCGAGCTGCTGCCCGGCACCGTCTCGTCCTCGGCGCAATAGACCTTCTTGTCGGCGCGTGCCGCCTTCTGGTCGATCCAATCGTTGGCCATGATCCCGGTGCGGTAGGGCCGCGATCCGGTGAGGATGGTCGAGTGGCCGGGGCAGGTCTCGGTCGCGGCGTGGCTCTGGTAGCCCGAGGGGAACACCGCGCCGTCGAGCAGCCGCGCGAAGCCGCCGGTGAAGCGATTGCGATATTCCGCGAACAGATTGGCCGAGAACTGGTCGACCGAGATCGCGACGATCAGCTTGGGCGGGGTCGCGGGATAGGTGGGGGCGGCGGGGGCCGCCGGCGCGGCGGGCGCATCCTGCGCGCCAAGCGGGGCGATCGCGGTGCTGCCGAGCAGGCTGGCCGCGACGAGCGACGCGAGCGGACGAACAAGACGCATGAAAGAGACTCCTGAGAATGGCAGGGGTGCATCCGGGGATGGACGCGGCTATCCCCCATCGCAGCCGATGCGGCAAGGAAGGTTGATGGCGCGCTTCTGTTTCATGCTGATGGCTCTGCTGGCGTGGCTGGGGGCGGGCGCCGCACACGCGCAGGGGCAGACGCGGCACATCGCCATCACGCTGGTCGCCGAAACCGAAACGCCGGCGGCCGGGGGCGAGGTGACGCTGGCGTTCGATTCCCGCCCGGAACCCGGCTGGCACGGCTATTGGCAGAACCCGGGCGATGCCGGCGTCGAGACGCGGCTCGACTGGACGCTGCCCACCGGGGTGACCGCTGGGCCGCTCCGCTATCCGGTGCCGCAGCGGCTCAGCATCGCCGGGCTGATGAACTACGTCTACGAGGGGCCGTTCGCGCAGCTGGTGCAGCTGACGCTGCCCGCCGGGCTTGCCCCCGGCACCCGCCTGCCGATCCGCGTGCAGAGCGACTATCTGGTGTGCACCGAGCAGCTGTGCGTCCCCGAACGCGCCGACCTGGCGATCACGCTCACCATCGGCGACGGGCGGATCGCGCCGGAGCGGCGTGCCGCGTTCGACCGCTGGCGCGCCGCGCTGCCGCGTCCGCTCGGCTCTCCGGCGCGCTTCGCCATCGCTGAGGAGGACGGCGCGGCACGGGTGCGGATCGGGGTACCCTTTCCGGCCGATCAGGCGATCGGCGATGCGTATTTCTATCCCCTGACGCCCGACGCCTTCTCGTACAGCGCGCCGCAGCACGTGGCGCGTGCCGGCGACACGCTGGTGATCGAGACCGCGGCTGCCGAGGGTGCGAGGCCAGACCGGATCGAGGGCGTGCTGGCGACGGGCACCGGCCCGGCGTTCCGCGTGACGGCGCAGCCGGGCGTGGTGGCGAGGCCGGAGGGGCCGTGGCGCACTACGCTGCTGGCGCTGCTGGGCGCGATCCTTGGGGGGCTGATCCTCAACGTCATGCCCTGCGTCTTTCCGATCCTCAGCCTGAAGGCGCTGCATCTCGCCCGCGCGGGCGAGTCCGCGCGCGGCGCCCGGCGCGAGGCGCTGGCCTATACCGCGGGCGTGCTGCTGACCTGCCTGGCACTGGGCGGCGCGCTGCTCGCGTTGCGCGCGGCGGGTGTGGCAGCGGGCTGGGCGTTCCAGTTGCAGGATCCGCGCGTGATCCTGCTGCTGCTGCTGCTGGTCACCGGCGTCGCGCTCAACCTCGCCGGCCTGTTCGTGCTGCCGACGCCGCGCTTCGCGGGGGAGAGCGGCGCGGCCGGTGCGTTTGCCACCGGTGCGCTTGCGGCGTTCGTCGCGACGCCGTGCACGGGGCCGTTCCTGGGGGCCGCGCTCGGGGCGGCGCTGGTGCTGCCGACTGCGGCCGCGCTGGCGGTGTTCGCGGGGCTGGGGCTCGGGCTGGCGCTGCCGTTCCTGCTGCTCGGCTTCGTGCCCGCGTTGCGGCGGCGGCTGCCGCGGCCGGGCGCGTGGACCGGCACGCTCCAGCGCATCCTGTCGGTGCCGATGTTCGCCACCGCGCTCGCGCTCGCCTGGATCCTCGGGCGGCAGGCGGGAGTCGACGGCATGGCGCTAGGGCTCGGGGCGGCGTTGCTGCTCGCGCTCGCCTTGTGGTGGACGGGTCTGAGGCAGGCGAGCGGCCGCGCGCGCGCCGCCTGGCCGCTGCTGCCCGCGCTGCTGCTCGGCATCGGGGCGATCGTCGCGGTCGAACGGGCGCCGGCACAGGCGCATGCAACCGCCGGGGGCGAGCCGTTCGACGAAGCGCGGCTCGCCGAGCTTCGCACGGCAGGAACGCCGGTGTTCGCCTATTTCACCGCCGACTGGTGCGTCACCTGCAAGGTCAACGAAAAGACCGCGATCGAGACCGCACGGGTGACCGACGCGTTCCGTGCGCGCGGCGTGCGCGTGCTGGTCGGCGACTGGACCGACGGCGATCCCGCGCTCGGCCGGTTCCTCGAAGCGCACGGGCGTGCCGGCGTGCCGCTCTACCTGTGGTACGCGCCCGGCGCCTCGGAGCCGAAGGTGCTTCCGCAACTGCTCACACCCGATCTGCTCGTCGGCCTCGCGCAGTAGGCATCTGCCCCGCTTTCGGCCTGCGAATACCGGAAACGGCGCATTTGCCGGCTTGTGCACTGCGGAAAGCCGGAGCAGCATGGAACCGTTCGTTCCGCTGCGGCTTGAAGAGGGTTCATGGGTAGAACGGCATTCGACGAGATTTGGGGGCATGGCGGGCCGCAGGCGCCGCGGCCGGAGTTCGCCGCCCTCGCGCGGTGGATGCGCGAAACGCCCGAACGCGACCTCGCCCGCCGCCAGCGCGCCGCCGAAAACACCTTCCGCCAACTTGGCATCACCTTTGCCGTCTACGGCGAGAACGAGGCGGCCGAGCGGATCATCCCGTTCGACATCGTGCCGCGCGTGTTCCTGGCCGACGAGTGGGAGCGGCTGTCGCGCGGCCTGGTGCAGCGGGTCGAGGCGATCAACGCCTTCCTGAGCGACATCTACGGCGAGCGCCGCATCCTGAAGGAGAACATCCTTCCGCCCGAGCTGATCTGGAACAACCCGCAGTTCCGGCCCGAAGTCACCGGCATCCGCCCGCCGCACGACATCTGGGCGCATATCTGCGGCATCGACCTGGTGCGTACCGGCCCCGACGAGTTCTGGGTGCTGGAGGACAATGCCCGCACCCCCTCGGGCGTATCCTATATGCTCGAAAACCGCGAGGCGATGATCCGGCTGTGTCCGGAGCTGTTCCGCGAGTTCCGCATCGCTCCCGTCGACAGCTATCCCGACCTGCTGCTCGAAACGATGCGCTCGGTCACGCCGCACGGCTGCGGCCCGCAGCCGGTCTGCGTGGTGCTGACGCCGGGCCACTTCAACTCGGCCTATTACGAGCACAGCTTCCTGGCCGATTCGATGGGCGTCGAGCTGGTAGAGCCCGCCGACCTGCTGGTCGACGACGGCGTGGTCTACATGCAGACGATCGCCGGACGGGTGAAGGTCGACGTCATCTATCGCCGGATCGACGACGATTTCCTCGACCCGCTGGTGTTCCGCGCCGATTCGATGCTGGGCGTGCCGGGAATCATGGCCGCCTATCGCGCGGGCAACGTCACGCTGCTCAACGCGCCGGGCAACGGCATCGCCGACGACAAGGCGATCTACAGCTACATGCCCGAGATCGTCCGCTTCTATTCGGGCGGCGAGCCGCTGCTCCCCAACGTCGGAACCTGGCGCTGCCGCGAGCCCGAGGCGCTGAAGTACGTCCTCGATCATCTCGACGAACTGGTGGTGAAGCTGGTCGACGGATCGGGCGGCTACGGCATGCTGGTCGGGCCGACCGCCAGCCGCGACGAGATCGACACGTTCCGCGCTGCGCTCGTCGCCGAGCCGCATCGCTACATCGCCCAGCCGACGCTCGCGCTCTCCACGGTCCCGACGATGACCGACAAGGGGTTGAGCCCGCGCCACGTCGACTTCCGCCCCTTCGTGCTGACCGGCAGCAAGGGGGTGCAGGTGGTGCCCGGCGGGCTCACCCGAGTGGCGTTGCGCGAAGGCTCGCTGGTGGTGAACTCCAGCCAGGGCGGCGGGACCAAGGACAGCTTCGTGCTGCTCGACGGCGAGGCTGCGTCCGGCGGCAGCCAGCAGCAGAGCCAGACCGGCATGCGCCAGATGCAGGCGGAGGGCTGAGGCATGGCGATGCTCTCCCGCACCGCGGCGTCGCTCTACTGGCTTGGCCGCTATGTCGAGCGTGCCGACTTCCTCGCCCGGCTGGTCGAGGCGACGGTGCGGCTCGACGCGCTGTCCGCGCGCCCGGCGGGGGAGGCCGCCTGGCGAAGCGCGCTCAGCGTCAGCTATACCGAGGAGGCGTTCGCCGCCACCGGCCATCCGGCGACCCAGGCGCATGTCGCCCGGTTCCTCACCTGCAACCGCGACCATCCCGGCTCGATCCTCTGGTGCCTCGACGCCGCGCGCAACAACGCCAAGGCGGTGCGCACCGCACTGACCCGCGACGCGTTTTCGGCGATCAACCGCGCCTGGCTGCAGTTCAACGCGCCGACGGCGGGCGACGAGCCCGCCGAAGTGCTGGGGCTGGTCGAGTCGATCAAGGCGGAGGCACGCGGCTTCGAGGGCGCGGTGCAGCGCATGATGAAGAACGAGGCGAGCTGGTTCGTCCAGCTGGGCGCCGCGATCGAGCGCGCCGACAACACCGCGCGGCTCATCGACGTCAAATATCACCTGCTGCTGCCCGAGGGCGAGAAGGTCGGCGGCGTCATCGACCGCGACCAGTGGACGACGATCCTCCAGACGGTGTCCGCGGTCACCGCCTATCGCTGGCTCTACAACGAGGGGTTGCGGCCCGGCCTGGTGATCGAGCTGCTGCTGTCGCGGGGCGAGGTGCCGCGCAGCCTCGCCGCCTGCGGCGAGGAGACGGTCGAGATGCTCAACCTGCTCGGCAAACGCGCCGGGTTCCAGGGCGAGGCCGACCGGATGGCGCGCACCCGCCTCGCGCGCATGCAGAAGACCCGCGCGCACGAGGTGATCGTCAGCGGGCTGCACGAATATCTCACCGCCTTCATCCGGGAGAATGCGATGCTCGACGCCGCCATCGCCCGCCAGTTTAGGTTCATCTGATGCGGATCGAGGTCGAGCATCACAGCCGCTACCGCTTCACCGAGGCGCAGGCGCGCGTCGTCCAGCTGCTGCGGCTGTTTCCCGACGACACGGTGAACCAGACGGTGGTGTCGTGGCGGATCGATGTCGACTGCGATGCGCGGCTGCGCGAGAGCCGCGACGGCTACGGCAACCTGATCCGCATGCTCTATGCCGAGGGGCCGCTCGAGACGATCGGGATCACCGTGTCGGGCGAGGTGCTGCTCGCCGAGCAGCCGCGCGGGATCGAGGCGGAGGGGGAGCCGCTGCCGCCCGCCTTCTACCGGCGGACGACGTCGCTCTCGGCCGCGGACGAAGCGGTCGCGGCGTTCGCGCAGGCCGCGGCAGGCGACGGGGAGGCGCGGGCGCGTCTCGATCGGCTGACCGGCGCGCTGCGCCGCCGCTTCGCGATCGAGCGGCGCGACGGCGACGGCGTGCTGTCGGCGGCGGACGCCTTCGCACGCGAGCGGCTCAGCCCGCGCGACCTCGCGCAGCTGCTCGTCGGCTGCATCCGCGCGATCGACCTGCCCGCGCGCTACGTCTCCGGCTACAGCCTCGACGGGTGCGACCGCCGCGAGCGACCCGCGCCGCACGGCTGGGCCGAGGCCTTCGTCGAGGGGCATGGCTGGCTGGGGCTGGACCCGTCGACGGGCGCCATGCCGGGACGCGACCACGTCCGTGTGGCGGTCGCGCTCGACAGCGCGGGCGCGGCGCCGATCTCCGGCACGCGGATCGGTGCGGGGGACGAGCAGCTCGACGTGGATGTCGCGGTGGAGCGGTTGAGCGGCGAGGGGTAGGGGGCGGGGTGAGCCCTCAGCCGTCATGCCAGCGCAGGCTGGCATCTCCCGGCTGGGCTCGCGGCAGGAGCCGCGGGAGACCCCGGCGTTCGCTGGGGTGACGAGGGGGGCGAAGAACGACGCCTCCCTCACGGCCAACCCACGCCGCCGGTCTCGCCGTAGATCTGCCCCGTCGTGTAGGTCGATCCCGCCGCCGCCAGCTCGACATAGACCGAGGCGAGCTCCGCCGGCTGGCCGCGACGCTTCATCGGCGTGTTCTTGCCGAAGCTCTTCAGCCCTTCCGCGGTCTGGCCGCCGGTCACCTGCAGCGGCGTCCAGAATGGGCCCGGCGCGACGCCGTTCACGCGGATGCCCTTGTCGATCACCTGCTTGGCGAGGCCGCGCACGAAGATCATGATCGCCCCCTTGGTGCAGGCATAGTCGAGGATGTTCTCGCCCGGAGTCTGGGCGTTGACCGAGGTGGTGCAAACGATCGCCGACCCGGCCGGCAGATGCGGCAGCGCCGCCTTGGTGATCCAGAACAGCGCATAGACGTTGGTCTTCATCGTCTGGTCGAGCTGCGCGGTGGAGATGTCCAGCAGCGAGGTCTGCGCGTGCTGGAAGGCGGCGTTGTTGACCAGCGTGTCGAGCCCGCCGAGTTCGCGCACCGCCTGCGCCACCAGCTTGCTGCAAAAGCCCTCGTCGCGGATGTCGCCGGGGATCAGCACCGCCTTGCGCCCCGCCTCGCGGATGTAGCGGGCGACGTCGCGCGCGTCGGGCTCCTCGGCGGGCAGATAGTTGACCGCGACGTCAGCGCCTTCACGGGCATAGGCGATCGCCGCCGCCCGGCCGATCCCCGAATCGCCGCCGGTGATCAGCGCCTTGCGCCCCGCCATCCGGCCCGAGCCGCGGTAGCTGGTCTCGCCGCAGTCGGGCACCGGCGTCATCTTCGACTGGAGCCCCGGCCACGGCTGCGACTGCATGGCGAACGGTGGCTTGGGATAGCGGTGCTGCGGGTTGCCGAGCTGCGGTGCGGTCGCGGGCTGGCTACCATCCTGCGCGAGGGCGGGCGTCGCGAGGGAACCGGCAAGTCCTGCGGCGGCGATGCCGCGGAAGACGTCGCGACGGGAGGTGGGAAACTCTTCGGCCATGTCGAACCCCTTGGTTCAGCGAGAGTGCTCTCGGCTGAACGGGGCAGGACGCCGCTGGTTCACGGCGTTTCGGCCGCGTACCAAACAAAAGGCGTCAGGCGGGAACCTGCACCGGCGCCTCCTCGGGCATGGTCGCGTGCGGCTCCTCGATCCGCTTCCAGCCCGACGGCCCCAGCGCCTCGATCGGGCGGTAGCGGGTCTTGTACGCCATCCGCGCCGACCCCTTCACCCAATAGCCGAGATAGACGTAGGGCAGTCCCATCGCGCGGGCGCGCAGGATGTGATCGAGGATGATGTAGCTTCCCAGGCCCGGCCGCGTCGGATCGTCGGTGCGGAAGAAGCTGTAGATCATCGACAGCCCGTCCGAATGCTGGTCGGTGATGCACGCGCCGACCAGCGCCCCCGGCCGGCCGCTCTCGTCGGGCTCGCGATATTCGATGATGTGCGAGTTGACCGTGGTCTGCTCGACCATGTCGGCATAGTCGCTCTCGTCCATCATCGTCATGCCGCCGCCGGGGTGCCGTGCGGACAGATAGCGGCGCAGCAGCTGGAACTGCTCGTCGGTCGCCCAGGGGCGGCAGGCGGTGACCACCAGGTCGCTGTGGCGGCGGCGCAGCTTGCGCTGGGTGGCGTTGAGCTGGAACTCGCCCGCGACCACCCGGACCGAGACGCACGCGGTGCAGCTGCCGCAGCTCGGCCGATAGGCGACCGACTGGCTGCGGCGAAAGCCGATCCGCCCGAGTGCGTCGTTGAGCTCGCCGGCGTGCGGCCCGGTCAGTTCGGTGAACACCTTCCGCTCCTGCCGGTCGGGCAGATAGGGGCAGGGCGAGGGGCTGGTGACGAAGAAACGCGGAAACCGAAACGGAGCTGTCACCTCACGACCCTTCCACCGCACCTTGTCGCGGACTGTCTTGCCGGGAGACTATGGAGCGCGGCGCCGGCGAAGCAAAGCCGTTTACCATCCTCCGGCGTCCATCCCCGGGACGCCGCCGTTTTTTCGTGCGCGAGGTCGCGGCCGCACGCATGGGGATGCTGGCGCAGCGCGGCGCAAGCCCGTATGCCGCGCGCCATGAAAATCGCATTCATCGGCATGGGCGTGATGGGCGCCCCGATGGCGGGGCACCTGGTGCGCGCCGGGCACGAGGTCACCGTCTACAACCGCACCCGTGCCAAGGCCGCTGCCTGGGCGGCAGAGCATGGTGGCCGCGTCGCCGCGTCGCCGGCCGAGGTTGCCGACGGCGCGGACGTCGTGCTGACCTGCGTCGGCAACGATGCCGATCTCGCCGAGGTGACGCTGGGCGAGGCGGGCGCGTTCGCCGCGATGCGGAGCGGCACGCTGTTCGTCGATCACACTACCGTGTCGGCCAAGATCGCGCGGCGGCTGGCGGAGGAAGGCGAGACGCGCGGGCTGCTGGTGCTCGACGCGCCGGTCTCCGGCGGTCAAGCCGGGGCCGAGAAGGGTGCGCTGTCGATCATGTGCGGCGGCACGGCCGAGGCGATGGCGGCGGCAGAGCCGATTCTGCAGAGCTATGCCGCGCGGATCGTCCACGTCGGCGCGGCGGGTGCCGGCCAGACCACCAAAATGGTCAACCAGATCTGCATTGCCGGGGTGCTCGGCGGGCTGAGCGAAGCGCTGCGCTTCGCCCAGGCGTCCGAGCTCGACCTCGACAAGGTGTTCGAGGCGGTGTCCGGCGGCGCGGCGCAAAGCTGGCAGATGGTCAACCGCTGGGGGACGATGGCGGAGGACCAGTTCGACTTCGGCTTCGCCGTCGACTGGATGCGCAAGGACCTGGGCCTCGCGCTGGAGGAGGCGCGCAGCAACGGCGCCAGCCTGCCGGTCGCGGCGCTGATCGATCAGGGCTATGCGGAGGTGCAGAAGATGGGCGGCGGACGGCAGGACACGAGTGCGCTCGTGCGGAGGCTCGCCAAGTGACGCGCCGGATCGCCGCCCCGCTCGCCACCGTCCTGGCCATGCTGCTCGCAGCCGCGCCCGCGCATGCCGACGCGCTGGTCGACAATGTCGACGGCGTCGCGCTCGACGCGCGCGGCAACGTCGTCCGCTTCGCCGGCGTGCTGATCTCGCCCGACGGCAAGGTCGTCAAACTGCTCAAGAAGGGCGACAAGCGCCCCGACAAGCTCGACTGGCGATCGGACATGAAGGGGCGGGTACTGATCCCCGGGATGATCGACGCGCACGGCCATGTCATGGAACTGGGCTTCCGCGCACTCCAGCTCGACCTCTCCAAGACGCGCTCGCTCGCCGAAGCGCAGGCGGCGGTGGCGCACTATGCGTCGGCGAACGGCAACCGTCCGTGGATCGTCGGCGGCGGCTGGAACCAGGAAGTGTGGGGGCAGGGCTTCCCCACCGCGGCCGACCTCGACACCGCCTATCGCGATAAGCCGGTGGTGCTCGCCCGCGCCGATGGCCACGCGCTGTGGGCGAACTCGGCGGCGATGAAGGCCGCGGGGATCACCGCCAAGACCGCGGCGCCCGCCGGCGGTCGCATCGAGAAGCTACCCAACGGCCAGCCCAGCGGCGTGTTCGTCGACGCGGCGATGGCGCTGATCGAGAGCCATGTTCCCAAGCCCTCGCCGCGCGAGCGCAACGCCGCCTTCCTCAAGGCGCAGGAGACGCTGCTCGCGAACGGCGTCACCGGCACCGCCGACATGGGTACGACGCTCGACGACTGGCTGACCTTCCGCCGGATGGGCGACATCGGCCAGCTGCGCGTGCGGATCATGAGCTATTCCGCCGGCGTCGACGTGGCGCTGCAGGTCGGCGGCAACGGCCCGACGCCGTGGCTCTACGACGACAAGCTGCGGATGGGCGGGGTGAAGCTCTACGCCGACGGCGCGCTCGGATCGCGCGGGGCGTGGCTCAAGCGCCCCTATGCCGACGCGCCCAAGGAAACCGGGCTCGGCTTCCTCGCCGACGACCAGCTGCTCAATCTGATGAGCCGCAGCGCGATGGACGGCTTCCAGCTGGCGATCCACGCGATCGGCGACCGCGCCAACGCGCAGGTGCTCGATGCGATCGACGAGATCGCCTCCAGCTACAAGGACGACCGCCGCTGGCGGATCGAGCATGCGCAGATCGTCGACCCGGCCGACCTGCCGCGCTTCAGCCGGCATGGCATCATCCCGTCGATGCAGCCGGTGCACCAGACCTCCGACCGGACGATGGTGGAGGCGCGGCTCGGGCCCGACCGGCTCGGCGGCGCCTACGCCTGGGCGACGCTGCTCAAGGAAGGCGGGCATCTCGCCTTCGGATCGGACTATCCGGTGGAGAGCCCCAATCCGTTCGTCGGCTGGGCGGCGGCGTTCACCCGCCAGGATCCGCAGGGCCAGCCGCCGGGCGGGTGGCAGCCGCAGGAGGCGGTGACCCGGCTGCAGGCGTGGCGCGCCTTCACCACCGATGCCGCCTACGCGGGCTTCGCCGACAAGCGGTTCGGTACGCTGGCGCCAGGCATGCGCGCGGACTTCGTGATCGTCGACCGCGACCCCAGCGAGGCGACGCCGGAGGCGCTGCGCGAAACGCGCGTGCTGGAGACCTGGGTCGGCGGCGAGAAGGTGTGGAACGGCGCGAGTTCGGGCAGCCGCTGACCCGAATGCCGTCTCGTGCGTTCGGATGGGGTAGGGCGGCGCCGACGGTGCCGCATCCCCCAGCGGAGGAGAAGTCATGATCCGGCTGTTTCACGTCAGCGACGTCCATTTCGGCGCGGAGGATCAGGCGGCGATCGCCTGGTTCGACGAGGCGGTGCAGGCGGAGAAACCGGACGCGATCATCATGACCGGCGACCTGACGATGCGCGCGCGGTCGCGTGAGTTCGAACAGGCGTCGGCATGGCTGGAGAAGCTCGACCGCCCGACGACGGTCGAGGTCGGCAACCACGATCTCCCCTATTTCAACCCGTTCGCGCGCTTCCTGATGCCGTACCACCGCTACAAGAAGCTCGAATCGGTGATCGAACGGCCGCTCGACATCAAGGGCATCGCCGTGGTGCCGCTCAAGACCACCGCGCGGTTCCAGCTGCGGCTCAACTGGTCAAAGGGCTATGTCGGCAGGAAGGGCCTGGCGACCTCGCTCGCGCTGCTCGACGCGGTGCCCAAGGGCGATCTGGTGTTCGTCGCCGCGCATCATCCGCTAATTGAGGCCGGCACCCGATCGACCGCCAAGACGCGCAACGGCCGCGAGGCGCTGGAGGCGCTCGCAGCCGCCGGCGCCGACGCGGTGCTCTCGGGCCACGTCCACGACCCGTTCGACGTCGAGGAGACCATCAACGGTCGCCCGGTCCGGCTGGTCGGCGCGGGCACGCTGTCGGTGCGCACGCGCGACGACCCGCCCTCGTTCAACGAGATCCGCGTCGAGAACGGCAAGTTCGAGACGATCGCCCGTCGCATGGGGCAGAGCGACTATACGGTAACCGAGCCCGGCACCGCGACCGCTCCGAAGGGATGATCTCGGCCGGATTGACATTCAGCCGCTTCCCGTTCGTCTCGAGTAGGGATCGAGCTTGTCGAGAGCCCGTATCGAGAGAGCCGCGAGCGCCGACCTCTCGATACGCCGTCTCGACAAGCTCGACCGCTACTCGAGGCGAACGGATGGAGGGGGGAGGTTCGCCGCCAACATGAATGGCGATCGGTATTAACGCAGCCGGGTGCCGATCAGCGTACCCTTGGTGCCGCGGTTGACCAGCTCGAACCGGAAGTTCGGCCAGCGCCGGCGCCAGCGGGCGGCGATCACCCGCTCGCCCGGCCGTGCGGCGTCGTCGAGCAGGATGGTGCCGCCGAGCGGGATGCGGTCGAACAGCGTCTCGGCCGCACCGCGCACGAAGGGGTGGATGCTCCACGGCGGCCCGTCGATCAGCAGCAGGTCGATCGTGTCGGGCACTGGGCTGGTGTCGTACCAGACCCCCTCCCAGTCGCGCGGCGAGCGTCGCAGCGGGACCGCGTGGAGCGCGGCGTCGACTCCGTGCTCGTGCAGCCAGTCGAGCGTCGCGCGGACGAAGCCGGCGTGCTGGTCTAGGCTGGTGAGCCGTCCGCCGCCATGCAGCTGGAGCGCCTTGGCGGTGACCAGGCTGGACGCGCCGGCGCCAAGCTCGACGACGCTGCGCGGCTGCGCGGCCTTGATGTGGTCGACGATCAGCGAGAGATAGCCGGTGTCGGCCTTCCAACTGCCCAGATTGGGCAGCGCGTCGGGCGCGAGCCCCAGATCGGCGATCAGCGCAGCCTTGGCAGCCTTCGACCCGCCCGACAGGCTGCGCAGCAGCCACGGCCACTGGATCAGCGCGAAGCCGACCGTCTTGAGCGTCTCGACGATGGTGCGGTTGAGCTCGTCCTGCCAGCCGTCGGCATGGGCGAGCGGCAGGAACGAGGTCGTCTCGCGCGAGGTCATGCGGAGCGGGGCCGGCAGGTGCGCCGAAGCGCGCACGGGAACGTTAGGGTCGGCAACACGGGTCCTTTCACGCAGCACCGATGGCGCTGCTATCACTCGCTTGCGCTCGGGCAAACAGAAAGGGCCTTTTCCCGCGGGGAGCGAGCGCCGAAATGCGATGAGCCGCCGGTCGTGAAGCAGCCGGGATGACCGGGAGATGCGCTTGTCGCGGCGTCGATCCCGCGATCTATTATCGGCCACACAGTCGGCGAGGAATGCGCGGGACCCATGATCCGCAAAGATCGAGACTATTGGCAACGGCTCAGGGTGGATCGGCGCTCGAGTATCGCGACCCTTCTCACTGCGGTGGCTGCCGTGATCGCGATCGTCGATCTCACGGTGCTGCTCGTTCCCGGTACGCACTATGCCGCGCGGGCGACACCGCTCTACTGGCTGTTGATCGTCCCCGTCGCATGGTGGATCTCCGAGCTTGCCGGGTACGAACCCTGGGCCGTCCGCAGCTGGAAGGTCGTACTCGCGCTGCTGTGCGGGGTGAACGCAGCCTGTTTCGCACGGTCCGTCGTGCGCGGCGAGGTCATGGTGTTGGAGATCGTCAGCTTCGCGCTCGTCCAATGTTGCGCAGCCGCGAGCATGATCGCCTATCGCGGCAGCCTGGTTGCCCGCGAAGGGCCGGCGCGGTGAAGGGCGGAACGAGCCTGTTCGGCGTCCTGGAGCGGCTGTGGGTCGGCTGGCTGCGATTCCGGTCGCCGGCCCCGCCGCCGCCCTCGCGCGCGTGGATGGTCGTCTCCGAGGAAGCGGCTATCGCCGCAGCCCGCCACTTCAACGATGCCAACTGCCACGATCCGTGGGAGGAGTGGTCGATCAAGGTTCGTCCGGAGATGATCGAAGGTCGGCTTACCTGGGTCGTCCGGGTGTATTGCGTGTTGTGGCCCGAGGAGGAGCAGTGGATGCAGGTATCGAACACGATGGAGTATTTCGTCGACGGCACCACGGGGGAGTTCTTCGGATTTGCGACCGAGCGTTCCCGTACGATCTTCAAGCGTGCACCGATGCGCGAGGCCGGGTGCGAAGATATATGAGGCGGCGCTAGCACCCGGATTGCGGGCAAGGCCGATCCTCCGCCGCGCAGCCGCCCACGAAAAAGGGCGCCGTTTCCGGCGCCCTTCTGCGGCAAACCCGAAGGCTTGCGATCGTCCTCGCGCTTAGCGCTTCGAGAACTGGAAGCTGCGGCGGGCCTTCGCCTTGCCGTACTTCTTACGCTCGACGGCGCGGCTGTCGCGGGTCAAGAAGCCGGCGGCCTTGATCGGCGCGCGCAGCACCGGCTCGTAGCGGGTGATCGCCTGGCTGATGCCGTGCTTCACCGCACCGGCCTGGCCCGACAGACCGCCGCCCTTGACGGTGCAGATCACGTCGTACTGACCTTCGCGCTCGGCGATGCCGAACGGCTGGTTGATGACGAGGCGCAGCGTCGGACGCGCGAAATAGACTTCCTGATCCCGACCGTTGATCGTGATCTTGCCCGAACCCGGCTTCAGCCAGACGCGTGCGACCGCGTCCTTGCGGCGGCCGGTGGCGTAGGCGCGACCGTACTTGTCGATCTCCTGCGCGCGCAGCGGGGTGGTCGGCTGGGCCGGCGCCTCGGGCGCCGCGGCGTCGGGGGCCGGAGCCGCCGCGTCGGTGCCGGCGGGCGCCGCCTGCGGAGCGGCCGGCGCCTGCTGGGTCAGGTTGCCCAGGTCGGACAGGGACTGGCGATTGTCGGACATCAGGCGCCCACCTTGTTCTTGCGGTTCATGCCCGCGATATCGAGGACTTCGGGGTTCTGGGCCTCGTGCGGGTGCTCGGTGCCCTTGAAGATGCGCAGGTTGCGCATCTGCTGGCGGCCGAGCGGGCCGCGCGGGATCATGCGCTCAACCGCCTTCTCCAGGATGCGCTCCGGGAAACGACCCTCGAGGATCTTGTCCGCGCGCACTTCCTTCAGGCCGCCGGCATAGCCGGTGTGCTTGTAGTAGAGCTTCTGCGTCAGCTTCTTGCCGGTGAACTTCACCTTGTCGGCGTTGATGACGACGACGTTGTCGCCGCAATCGACGTGCGGGGTGAAGCTCGGCTTGTGCTTGCCGCGCAGGACGTTGGCGATGATCGTCGCCGCGCGACCGACCACCAGGCCTTCCGCGTCGACGATATGCCACTTCTTCTCCACCTCGTGCGGCTTCGCCGACTTGGTGGTCTTCATCAGCGCCTTCATGGGCTTGAGACCTCTTTGCTGGGTCGTTGCTACATGCAACACACCGCCCCCACGGGGGAGCGGCGAGACCGGCGCCGAATGCGCGAGCAACGCCGGAAAGTCAAGCGAACCGCGGCTTTCCCGACAGGTATTATGATACCGGGCGGTGCTTCAGCGAGTCTCGTCCGCCACCCACGCGGCGACCGCATCGGACGTCTCGGCGGTCCACCATTCGATCGCGGGCAGGTCGTACTCATGCAACTCGGCGATGGCGGCCGCGAGACGTTCCGCGAGATCCAGGCGGGTCTTGAACAACGCAGGCACTTCGGCAGTCTGCTCGACCGCGCCCTGCCAGCGGTAGATCGAGATGCAGGGCGCGGCCACGTTGACGCACGCGGCGAGGCGTCGCTCGACCATCGCCCGGCCGATCCGCTCAGCCTCGTTGGTGTCGGCGAAAACCGCCTGGACGAGCGCGATCCAGGTCACGCGCGACGACGGCCGACGGCGTGCGCGCCCCACGCGACGCTGGCGACCAGCAGCGCGCCGACCAGCTGGTGGAGCGTGGCGAGCACGATCTCGACGCCGGTCACCACCGTGGCGATGCCGAGCAGGATCTGGATGCCGAAGGCGCTGTGGATCGCGACCGAGGCGCGGCGATCGCCGGCGCGTCGTGCGAGTCGCGCGAGGACTACCAGCGCCGCCACCGTCACCCACGCCCACCAGCGATGGACGAAGTGGATCAGATACGGGTCGTTGAGCAGCGCCCCGCCCAGGCTGCGAAAGCGCAGCACGCCCTCGGGCAAGAAGCGGCCGTTCATCAGCGGCCACTCGTCCGTCACCAGCCCGGCGTTGAGCCCGGCGGTGAAGGCGCCGAACATCAGCTGGACGAGCAGCACCAGCCCGACCACCACGCCGGCGCCGGTGAGGCGGGCGGGGCGGGCGGCGGGATCGCGCGCCAGGTCGCGCAGGTCGAGCGCGGTCCACACCAGCCCGGCGAGAATGAACAGCGCGGTCAGCAGGTGAGTCGCGAGACGGAAGTGGCTGACGTCCGTCCGCTCGACCAGCCCCGAGGCGACCATCCACCAACCGATCGCACCCTGCAGCCCGCCGAGCGCGAGCAGCGCCACCAGTCGCCAGCCGTAGCCGCGCGGAATCGCCCGCCGCAGCGCGAACCACAGCAGCGGCAGCGCGAAGACGACGCCGATCAGCCGCCCGAGCAATCGGTGGAGATATTCCCAGAAGAAGATCGCCTGGAAGCCGGCGAGCGTCATCCCCTGGTTGAGCTGCTGATACTCTGGGATGCGCTTGTAGTTGTCGAACTCGGCCTGCCACTGTTCGGCGTTCAGCGGCGGCACGATGCCGGTCAGCGGCTTCCACTCGGTGATCGACAGCCCCGACTCGGTGAGCCGGGTGATGCCGCCCACCACCACCATCAGCACGATCAGCGCGGCCACGGCGAACAGCCATGCGGCGATGGCGGCGGGACGGGCGGGGCGGGGGGCGGTTGCCGCGACGGGCGCGATCAAGGGGCTTTGTGCCATGCGCCCGCTCTACGCCGCGCGGCGCCGCGCGTCGATGCTGTGGCGTGCCGACAGCGCCGCAGCAGAAATCGAAAAGGTGATGTTGTAACGTGTGTCCGACGGCGCTATCTGGCGATGCATGTCCGGCAGCATCTTCTTGCAGCGCGACTCCCTGCTCGATCGGTTCGCGATCGGGTTGTCGGGGCTGTGCGTGGTGCATTGCCTGGTGAGCGCTGTGCTGATCGGGCTGGCGGCATCCGCCGCGGGCGCGCTGATGAACCCGCTGTTCCACGAAGTCGGGCTGATGGTCGCGATCGGCTTCGGCGCGGTTGCGCTCGGCCGCGGCATGATGACGCACGGCTATATGATGCCGGCGGCGGTCGGCGGGCTCGGCCTGGGCGTGATGATGGGCGCGCTCCAGCTGCCGCACGGCGGCGGCGAGACGCTCTGGACGATGATCGGCGTCGGCCTGCTCGCGCTCGGCCACGATCTCAACCGCCGCGCGATCTCCTGACCGCCGACCCGCGTCGCGGGTTGCCGCAGGCCCGGCGGGGGCTTATTTCACCGCCATGCACACGCACGACCATCACGAACATCAGGGCGAGGCGCTGTCGCGCGTTGCGGAAGCCACGCTGGTCCGATCGGGCGAGCAGTGGACGGCGATGCGCGCGCGGATCTTCTCGGTCCTCGCCGGCTTCGACAAGCCGGCATCGGCCTACGACATCGCCGACGCGGTGTCGCAGGCGGAGGGGCGCCGTGTCGCGCCCAACAGCGTCTATCGCATCCTCGACCTGTTCGTGACCGCGAACCTGGCGCGGCGAGTCGAGAGCGCCAACGCCTATGTCGCGAACGCGCACCCAGACTGCGTGCACGACTGCATCTTCCTGGTGTGCGACAGCTGCGGCCAGACCACGCACATCGACGACGACCGGATCACCGGATCGGTGCGCTCGGCGGCGGAGCATGCCGGCTTCTCGCCGGTCCGCCCGGTGATCGAGGTGCGCGGCAAGTGCGCGGCCTGCGACTGAGGGGCGCCCGCCACTTTTATCCATAGCAATCGACACTTGGCGTGGGGCGCGCTAAGCCCCGCCGATGGTAGACGTACCCCATACGCCGCTGCTCGACACGGTCCGGACGCCGGAGGATCTGCGGGCGCTGAAGCCCGCGCAGCTGCGCCAGCTTGCCGACGAGCTCCGCCTGGAAACCATCTCCGCGGTCGGGACCACCGGTGGCCATCTGGGCTCCGGCCTCGGCGTCGTCGAGCTGACGACGGCGATCCACTATGTGTTCAATACGCCCGACGACCGGCTGATCTGGGACGTCGGCCATCAATGCTATCCGCACAAGATCCTGACCGGCCGCCGCGACCGCATCCGCACCATCCGCCAGGGCGGCGGGCTGTCGGGCTTCACCAAGCGTAGCGAGAGCGAGTACGACCCGTTCGGCGCCGCCCACAGCTCGACCTCGATCTCGGCGGCGCTCGGCTTCGCCATCGCCAACAAGCTGGCGGACCGCCCGGGCAAGGCGATCGCGGTGATCGGCGACGGATCGATGTCGGCGGGCATGGCCTATGAGGCGATGAACAACGCCGAGCAGGCGGGCAACCGGCTGGTCGTGATCCTCAACGACAACGACATGTCGATCGCGCCGCCGGTCGGCGGCCTTTCGGCCTATCTGTCGCGGATTGTCTCCAGTCGCGGCTTTCTGGGCCTGCGCGAGACGCTCAAGAAGGTCGCGCGCCGCCTGCCGCGGCCGCTGCACTCCGCCGCGCGAAAGACCGACGAGTTCGCCCGCGGCATGACGATGGGCGGGACGCTGTTCGAGGAGCTGGGCTTCTATTACGTCGGCCCGGTCGACGGCCACAACCTCGACCACCTCATTCCGGTGCTCGAGAACATCCGCGATGCGGAAGAAGGCCCGATCCTGCTCCACGTCGTCACGCAGAAGGGCAAGGGCTATGCCCCGGCTGAGGAGTCGGCGGACAAGTATCACGGCGTCCAGAAGTTCGACGTCATCACCGGCGCGCAGGCCAAGGCGCCGCCGGGACCGCCGAGCTATACCAGCGTCTTTGCCGAGGCGTTGATCGCGGAAGGCGGGCGCGACGAACGCATCTGCGCGATCACCGCGGCGATGCCGGCGGGCACCGGCCTCGACAAGTTCCAAGCGCGCTTCCCCAAGCGCAGCTTCGACGTCGGCATCGCCGAGCAGCATGCGGTGACCTTCGCCGCCGGGCTGGCGGCGCAGGGGATGCGTCCGTTCTGCGCGATCTATTCGACCTTTCTTCAGCGCGCCTACGATCAGGTGGTCCATGACGTCGCGATCCAGAACCTGCCGGTCCGCTTCGCGATCGATCGCGCCGGGCTGGTCGGTGCCGACGGCGCCACCCATGCCGGCAGCTTCGACGTCGCCTATCTCGCCACGCTGCCCAACATGGTGGTGATGGCGGCGGCGGACGAAGCCGAGCTGGTCCACATGACCCACACCGCCGCGCTGTATGACGACGGCCCGATCGCGCTGCGCTATCCGCGCGGCAACGGCACCGGCGTGCCGCTACCCGCCACGCCCGAACGGCTCGAGATCGGCAAGGGGCGGGTGGTCCGCGAGGGCAAGAAGGTCGTGATCCTGTCGCTCGGCACGCGGCTGGAGGAGGCGATGAAGGCCGCCGACCAGCTCGAGGCCAAGGGGCTGTCGACCACGGTCGCCGACCTGCGCTTCGCCAAGCCGCTCGACCAGGCGCTGATCCGCCGCCTGCTCACCACCCACGAGGTGGCGGTGACGGTGGAGGAGGGCGCGATCGGCGGCCTCGGCGCGCACGTCCTCACCTACGCCAGCGACGAGGGGCTGGTCGACGCGGGGCTCAAGCTGCGCACGATGCGCCTTCCCGACGTGTTCCAGGATCAGGACAAGCCCGACAAGCAGTATGACGAGGCGGGACTCAACGCGCCGCAGATCGTCGACACGGTGCTGAAGGCGCTGCGCTGGAACGAGCATGGCGCCGAGGAAGCGAGCGCCTGAAGCTTACATGAAGCCGTGCCCCTGCGCAGGCAGGGGCCCAGGGCGTCAGACGCCGGCGTTCGTGACTCTAGGCTCCTGCCTGCGCAGGAGCACGGCATTGGACAGAAAGGCGAGGGATCCCGCTACGCCGCCGCCTCCTCCACCCGCGGGATCATCGCATTGGCCATGCGCAGGAACGACTGCTGCATCTGCGCGCCCAAGGCCGGCTCGACCCGGTTCTCGACCAGCGCGCGACTCATCGCGTGGACCCATTGCGCGGCGGTGTCGCGGGTGATCGGCATCGCGCGGTGCATCGACATGATGCACGCGCCCGGACGCGCGACGAACCAGTCCCTGGGGCCGCCCAGCCACGCGGTGAGGAACTGGGTGAGCGACACACGCGTCGGCATCAGGTCCGCCTCGTGCATCGCGCGCAGCGGCGCGTAGCGCGGCTCGTGCTCCATCAGGTCGTAGAAGCGATCGACGACCAGCCGGACGCCGTCGCTGCCGCCGATCCGGTCGTACAGGCTCGGCGGCGTCTCGGCAGGAGCGGGGGCGGCGGTCATCGGCTTCTCCAGGCGCGGGCGGGCAGCGTCGACTCTGCCCGCCCGCGCGCCCAGCCGCCTTGATCCCGCGCAAACCCCGTGCGGGTCAGGGGCGCATCGACCCGGTGTCGAGGAACCGCTGGTGCCACGACAGCGCCTCACCCGGCAGCGACGGCGCGTGCAGGCCGTAACTGCCCTGCTGCGCGCGGGCGAAATAGTCCGCCAGCATCGGCTGATAGTCTGGGTGGGCGCAGTTCTCGATAATCAGCCGGGCGCGCTGCTTGGGGCTGAGCCCGCGCAGGTCGGCGAGACCCTGTTCGGTGACGATCACCTGCACGTCCTGGTTGATGTGATCGACATGGGCGACCTGCGGCACGATTGCCGAGATCTGGCCGTTCTTGGCGGTCGAGGGGGTCATGAAGATCGAGATATAGGCGTTGCGCGCGAAGTCGCCCGATCCGCCGATGCCGTTTTGGATGCGCGAGCCCATCACGTGCGTCGAGTTGACGTTGCCGTAGATGTCCGCCTCGATCAGCCCGTTCATCGCCAGGCAGCCGAGCCGGCGGATCAGTTCGGGATGGTTGCTCATCTCCTGCGGGCGCAGGATCATCTTGTCGCGGTAGCGGGCCATGTCCGCGTTGAGCCGCTCGGCGGCTTCGGGGCTCAGCGAGA
This sequence comes from Sphingomonas mangrovi, assembly GCF_047975845.1. Lineage (NCBI taxonomy): Bacteria > Pseudomonadati > Pseudomonadota > Alphaproteobacteria > Sphingomonadales > Sphingomonadaceae > Sphingomonas > Sphingomonas mangrovi. The sequence goes on from NZ_JBIUCZ010000004.1 coordinate 61,869, forward strand.
ACGCCGTCGCCGACGCCATCCGCAGCGTGCCGCTGTTGAGCAGGTCGAGCATGCCGTCCTGGATCACCTCGGTGAAGGCGGTCATGTTCTCGAACGGGCTGTCGACCAGGCCGGTCAGCACCGCGTTGGCGATGTTGCCGACGCCGGACTGGATCGGCAGCAGCGAGGTGGGAAGCCGCCCACGGCGCACCTCGTGCCGGAAGAAGTCGAGCAGATGCCCGGCGATCGCCCGCGCCGTCGCGTCGGGCGGGGTGAAGGGCAGGTTGCGGTCGGGGGAGTCGGTCTCGACGATCGCGACGATCTTGTTCGGGTCGCAGCGGAAATAGGGTTTGCCGATGCGGTCGTCGGGCCGCAGCAGCGGGATGGGCACGCGCGCCGGCGGCAGCGCCGTGCCGTAGTAGATGTCGTGCATCCCCTCCAGCGCGGGGTTTTGCCAGCGATTGACCTCCAGGATCACCTTGTCGGCGCGGTCGATCCACGTCTTGTTGTTGCCGACCGAGGAGGAGGGGATCAGCGACCCGTCCTCGCGGATGCCCGACACCTCGATCACCGCGACGTCGAGCGGGCCCAGGAAGCCCTCCCACGCCATCGGCGCCACCTGGCTCAGGTGCATGTCGAAATATTCCATCTCGCCCGCGTTGATCTTCTGCCGAGCGGTGGGATCGGAGTTGTAGGGCAGGCGGAACTCGATGCCGTCCGCCTTGGCGAGCGCACCGTCGAGCTCCGGGCCGGTCGAGGCGCCGGTCCAGATGCGGATGCGGAACGGGCGGCCGGCGGCGTGTTCGGCCTCGATCCGCTCGGCGAGCGCCACCGGCACGGCTTTGGGATAGCCGGATCCGGTAAACCCGCTCATGCCGACCGAGGTGCCGGAGGTGATGTGGGCCGCGGCTTCGGCGGCGGTGCAGATCTTGGGTCGAAGCGCCTGGCACGCGATACGATCGGACATGTCGGGTCGGGGTTCCTCGTTCAGCGCTGCATGAGCATGGCGGTGATCGCCTGTCGCGCGAGTGGCAGGCGGCTGCCCGCGCGCAGCGTCGCATGGCGGGCGATCCGGGCGCCGGGGCGCTCGTCGGTGTAGAGCCGCACCAGCCAGTTGGTCGCGGCGTAGATCGGCCGGCTGGCGAGCCGGTGCGTCATCTCGTAGCGGCGCAGCAGCGACGGCGCGGCGATGTCGCGGCCGCGCTGCGCCGCCGCGATCACCAGCTTCGCCAGCGTCGCCTGGCTTTGCAGTCCCAGGTTGAACCCGTGCGCGGTGACGGGGTGCATGCCCACCGCCGCGTCGCCGATCAGCGCCGCGCGCGTGGCCGCGAAATGGCGCGACCAGGTGGTGGCGAGCGGATAGACGTGCGCGGACGCGTCGACCTCCATCCGTCCGAGCTTGCCCTGATAGCGGCGGGTCAGCTCCGCCCCGAGCGCCGCTTCGTCGAGCGCGGCGATGCCGTCCATCTCGGCGGCCGGCAGCGTCAGCACCGCCGACGAGCGCCGGCCGTTGAGCGGCAGCATCGCCAGCGTCTGGTAGTGATCGAACCATTCGGTGGCGACGCCGTGGTGCTCGCCGTCGTGGCGGACGCGGCACACCATCATCGAACGGCCGAGCCGGTTGACCTCGGCGCCGATGCCGAGCCGATCGCGCACGCCGGAGAAGCGCGAATCCGCCGCGACCAGCAGCTTGGCCGACAGCGTGCGCCCGTCGTCGAGCGTCACCTCGGCGGCGCGGGCGCTGGTCTTGAGCGCGGCGACGCCCACGCCGGCGAGCAGGGTCAGGTTCGGCTGGTGTTCGACCGTGCGGAACAGCGCCTCGCGGATGCGATGGTTGGGGACAATGAGGCTGAGCGGCCCGCCGCCGTGACTGGCCGGATCGAACGACAGCGCGAAGGGCGAGGCGCCGTTGAGCACCCGCGCCTCGTCGAGCGGCGAGACGTCCTCGGGTGGCAGCAGGTCCCAGGCGCCGAGCGCCTTCAGCGTGCCGATCGAGCGGTGGGTGAGCGCGATCTCGCGCCCGTCGTACCCCGGCGCTTCGAGGGCGGCGTGCGGCTGTTTCTCCACCACGATCACGCGCAGCGGCGCGTCGGCCAGCGAGCGGGCCAGGCTCAGCCCCGCCGGGCCGCCGCCTACGATCAAAACGTCACAATCCATCGCCGAACCTCCCGTGGGATGGGCGCTATGCCGGGCCTGACTGCGGCGATCCTTGCGCAGGATCAAGCTGTCCGCGGCGAACGACGCCAGCCGCGCGGCCGCGCGCGGGAGGGGCGCCGGTCGCTGGGCTCGACTTTTCGGCGCCGGCGGGCCAGGGGGAGCGCCATGAACGGCACCGCACCTGCGCCGGCCCGGCGCGCTCCGCATCCGACAGGACCCCGCGCATGACGCTGATCGGGGTCGACTGGGGATCGAGCAATCTTCGCGCCTATCGGTTCGCCGCCGACGGCGCGGTGATCGACCGGCGGGAGTCGCCGCGCGGCGCCGCCCGACTGGCGCGCGCGGAGTTTCCGGACGTGCTGCGCGAGACGCTCGACGGCTGGCTGGAGGCGGATACGCTCGTGGTGCTCGCCGGCATGGTCGGCGCGCGGGCGGGCTGGCACGAGGCGCCCTATCTGCCGTGCCCGGCAGACCCCGCGGGACTGGCGGCGGCGGCGCTGCGGGTCGACGACGCGCCGGCGCGCTGCTTCATCGTTCCCGGCCTGTCGGCGCGCACCGCGGCCGGCGTCGCGAACGTGATGCGCGGCGAGGAAACCCAGATCCTCGGCAGCGGCCTGTCCGACGGGACGATCGTGCTGCCCGGCACGCATAGCAAATGGGCGCGGGTCGAGGGCGGCCGGATCACCGGTTTCTCGACGGTGATGACCGGCGAGCTCTACGCGCTGCTGCGCACCCAGTCGCTGCTCGGCCAGCTGGCCGAGGGCGACGAACCCGACGAGGCGGCGTTCACGCTCGGCGCCCAGCGCGCGCTCGACAACCCGGCGGGTCCGCTGCCTTTGCTGTTCTCGGCGCGCGCCGACGTGCTGCTCGGCAGCCTCGCGCCGACCGCGGTCGCCAGCTATCTCTCGGGCCTGCTGATCGGCGGCGAGGTCGCGGCAATGCGCGACGCGGCGAACGACGGGCTGGTGCTGATCTGCAACGCAGCGCTTGCGGCACGCTATCGGGTGGCGCTCGCGCTGGCCGGGGTTTCGGACGTGCGCGTGGTCGACGGCGCCGATGCGGTCGCCGAGGGGCTGTGGCGAATTGGAGAATTGCTGAAATGACGATCGAAACGCTGCTGAACGGCCTGCCGCTGGTCGCGATCCTGCGCGGGCTGACCCCGGACGAGGCGCCGGCGATCGCCGACGCGCTGTTCGACGTCGGCTTCCGCTGCCTGGAAGTGCCGCTCAACTCGCCCGATCCGTTCGACAGCATCCGCCGCATCGTCGACCGCGTCGGCGACCGCGCGCTGGTCGGTGCCGGCACCGTGCTGACCGTCGCGGACGTCGGCCGGGTCGCCGATGCCGGCGGGCGGATCGTGATTTCGCCCAACGCCGACGTCGAGGTGATCGCCGCGACCAAGGTCGCCGGGCTCCAATCGCTGCCGGCGTTCTTCACCCCCACCGAGGCGTTCCGCGCGATCGACGCGGGTGCCGACGCGCTCAAGCTGTTCCCGGCCGAACTGGCCGGCCCGGCAGGACTGAAGGCGGTGCGCGCGGTGCTGCCGAAGAGCTTTCCGGTGTTCCCGGTCGGCGGCGTCGATCCCGACACGATGGGCCCGTACCTGCAGGCGGGCGCCGCCGGCTTCGGCATCGGCTCGTCGCTCTACGCGCCGGGCCGCAGCGTCGAGGACGTGCGCGCGCGCGGCGAGGCGCTGGTCAAGGGCTATGAGGCCGCACGCGCGGGGTGAACGTTTATGGTCCCGCTGCCCGACGGCGGCGAGTCCGGAGCATGGTCACCCAAGCCAACCCGTTTGTGCTGAGTAGGGGCTGAGCCTAGCGAAGACCCGTATCGAAGTACCGCACGCGCGATCCTTCGATACGCCATTTCGACTTCGCTCAATGGCTACTCAGGACGAACGGGGGTTCGGAAGCTATTTTCCCTCAGCCCGCCTCGACCGAATCGAGGATGCGGCCGCCGGCCATGAACACGGCGATCGGGCAGACCGCGGCCATCGCCCATCCGCCGGCGCCGGGGTAGAGCTCGACATAGTGCACCCCGCGCTCGACCGCGCCCATGCTCAGGCCGTAGATCACCAGATAGGCCTCGAACTTGGTCTTGATGGCGAACAGGCGGGCGACGCGGTTCCACATGGCCGGTGACAAGCAAGCCGCGGGCCAGTGGCAGAATAGCGCGGATTCGCGCCAGCTAATCGTGGTTACCTGTCAATTAACCCGACAAGGTCGAGCGCCTCCAGCAGGGCAGTATGTGCCGCTTCGATGCGGCCGATCAGCGCCGCGTCGGCGATCGCGTCATGGGCGATCCGCTCCGGCCAATGTGCTTCGATGACGTCGGCGATGCAGTCGAGCTTGGCGGCGTCCACCAGGAAGCGGGGATCGACGGTGGCGGGATCGGCGACCACGCGCAGCCGCAGGCAGGCGGGGCCGCCGCCGTTCGCCATCGATTCGCGGACGTCGACCACCTCCAAGCGCCGGATCGGGCCGTTGCCGGCGACATGCTCCTCCAGCCAGCGCCACACCGAAGGTGTGGCCCGCGCTTCCCCGGGCACGACCAGCGCCATTGCGCCGCCGGGCAGCGTCACCAGCTGCGCGTTGAACAGGTAGGAGGCGATCGCGTCCTCGAGCGAGACGCGTGCGGCCGGCACCTCGACGATCTCGACCTCGGGCAGCAGCCGGCGCAAATCGGCGTGGAAGCCGGGCGCGTCGGCGAACGCCTGCTCGTGGGCGAACAGCACGCGCTCGTTGGCGACCGCGACCACGTCGTTGTGGAAGGCGCCGGCGGCGATCGCGGCGTCCGACTGCTGGACGAACAGCGTGCGTGCAGGATCGAGCCGGTGCGCGCGGGCGACGGCGGCGCTCGCCTCGCGATGCTGGCGCGCGGGGAAGGGGCCGCCGGCGACGCCGTAGACGAACACCTCGACGCCCGGCGTATCGTGGCTGGCGGCGAGCCGCATGTGGTTGGCCGCGCCCTCGTCGCCGAACGGCGCGGGCACGGGCGCATGCACCGCGAACCTTTCATGGGCGAAGGCGAGCCGCAGCTGCGCGAGCGTCGCCGGCCATTCGTGGCTGCGATGGGGCATGGTGACGAGGTTGGCGACCGTCAGGTGGCAGCGCCCGTCCGCGGCATCGGGCGCGGGCGAAACGGTGGCGGCGTTGGCCGCCCACATCGCCGAGGCCGACAGCGCCTGCGCCTGGAGGTGCGGCGCCGCCGCGGCATGGTCGGTCGCCAGCGTCGTCAGCCAGCGGTGGTCGGGACGCGGATGGGGAAGGAGGATGCCCTGTGCAAGCCCGAGCGCCAGATTGGCGCGCATCTTCGCGATCCCCTGCAGCGCCGCCGCGCGCGGGTGCGACACCGCGCCGGCGTTGCGCGTCGCCGCCAGGTTGCCGGGGCTGAGCCCGGCGTAGTTGTGGCTGGGGCCGACGATGCCGTCGAAGTTGATCTCGACCTGGCTCATCCCTCGCGCCCTACATAGCTGATCCGGTCGCCGGCATCGACGCCGAGCAACTGCGCGGTCGCGGGGTCGAGCTGCACCTCGCCGTCGTCGTCGGTACGCACCCGGCCCGTCGCGACGCGGAACTGGTCGAGCCGTCCGGCCGAGACCAGCACCGGATCGCCGCCGTCGGCGAGCGTGTGCACCCGGGCGTCGCGCGCGTTGCGGATCGTCGCGAGCTGGTCGGTGCGCGCGGTCATCGTCGGGCCGCCGTCGAAGATGTCGACGTAGTTCTCATAGTGAAAGCCCTCGTGCTCCAGCATCCGCATTGCCGCGCGGCCGGAGGGGTGAGGCAGGCCGATCACCGCGCGCGCGCCCTCCGGCAGCATCGCGATATAGACCGGATGCTTGGGCATCAGGTCGGCGATGAACTGGTTGCCGTGGATCGCGTTGAACTGATCCGCCTCCTGGAAGCTCATCCCGAAGAAGCGCCCGGCGACGCCGTCCCAAAAGGGCGAACCCCCGGCCTCGTCGATGATCCCGCGCAGCTCGGCGAGGATGCGGTCGGCGAAGCGGCGGCGGTGGGCGCGGATGAACAGATAGCGGCTGCGCGCGAGCAGCAGCCCCAGCCCGCCGGCGCGCTCGCCGGGGTGGAGGAACAGCCCGCCGACCTCGCTGGCCCCCTCCAGGTCGTTGACCAGATTGAGGATCTCGGCGCGGAAGGTGCGCCGCAGCGCCTCGCTGTGCTTGGTGAGGGTCGCGACGCGGTACGAGTAGAAGGGCCAGTGCTGTCCCACCTGGGTGAAGATCTGGCAGGTGCCGCGCACCTCGCCGGTTTCGGCATTCTCCAGCACCAGCACGAACAGCTCGTCTTCCAGGCTGTCCTCGGCGCGCGCGAAGGCGGCGTGGCTGCGCTCCAGCTTGGCGCGCAGCGCCGGCCGGTCCGGGGGCAGGTTGGTGAACCCCCCGCCGGTCAGCTTCGCCATTTCGTAGAGATGCTGCAGGTCCTCGTCGCGGGCGGCTCGGATGCGGAAGCTCATGCGGTACCCCGCTCGATCAGGCGGAGGATGGCGAGCGCCGACAGCGCGGCGCGTTCGGGCAGGCTCTCGGGCACCATGAACTCCTCGGACGAATGGATGGCACCGCCACGCACGCCCATCGTGTCGACCACGGGCACGCCGCAGGCGGCGATGTTGTTGCCGTCGCACACCCCACCGGTGTCGCGCCAGGCGACCGCGATTCCCAGGCTCTCGCCGGCATCGCGGACCAGCCCGAACAGCCGTTCGGCGGCGGTGTCGATCGGCTTGGCCGGACGGTTGAAGTCGCCGTGACAGGTGACGCGGACGTCGTGCGCGGCGGCGACCGCCTTGGCGGCGGCATCGATCGCGGCGCGGGCCCGCCCTGCGGCTTCGGCGGAGGCGGGGCGGAAGTTGATGCGCAGCACCGCGCTGGCCGGCACGACGTTGTTGGGGCCGCCGCCGTCGATCCGGGCCGGGTTGACCGTGAGGCCATCGCCGCCGGCCTGCGACAGGCGCAGCGCCAGCTCGGCGGCGGCGACCAGGGCGTTGCGGCCGTCCTCCGGGTTGCGCCCGGCGTGGGCGCTGCGCCCGGTGACCGCGAGCGAGAAGTTGCCGGTGCCGCCGCGCACGCCTGCCAGCGTTCCGTCGGCGAGCGCGGGCTCGTAGACGAACGCCGCCGCCTTGCCGCGCGCGACGCGGGCGATCAGCGGCGCGGAGGACAGCGATCCGGTTTCTTCGTCCGAGTTGATGAGCACCTGATAGCCCAGCCGGTTGGCATAGGCGGACCGCTCGATCGCGCCGAGCGCGGCGAGCATCGCCGCCAGCCCGCCCTTCATGTCGGCGGCGCCAGGGCCGTTGAGCATGCCGTCGTCGCGGACGCGCATCGTCTGGAACGGGTGGTCGGCCGGGTAGACCGTGTCCATGTGCCCCGCGAACATCAGCTGGACCGGCGCCTGCGGTCGCACCGTCAGCAGCAGGTGGCGGCCGTGATCGAGCGGTTCGAGCCGGCCGTCGGCGGCGACCGCCTCGACCAGATCGGGCTTGATCAGCGCGACTCCGCCGGGCAGCGCGGCAAAGGCGTCGGCGAGCAGCCTGGCCATCTGCTTCAGCCCGGCGAGGTTGCGGGTGCCGCTGTTTACCGCCACCCAGCGTTCGAGATTGGCCAGCATCGGCGCGGCGCGCGCGCGTTCGACGACGGCCGCTTCCACGGTGGTGAGAACATCCATGCGCCCAAGGCTAGCGCGGTTCCGCCCCGGAAGGAACCGGCGAGGCTAGAAGGAATAGACCAGCGAGGCGCGCGTCGTGGTGTCGGTGTTGACGTTCCCCTCCGGCGGACGGCTTTCGTAGCGGACCGCATAGGAGAATTGCGCCGACAGCGGCCCGAGCAGCTTGGCGTCGATCGCGGTGGTGCTGCTCGCGGTGCTGTTGGCGTCGCCGACGACATAGGCGGAGGCGTCCTGGCGCAGCGTCAGCGTCGGCGACAGCCGCCAGTCGAAGTCGACCGATCCGCGCGCGGCGAGGTTGCTCTCGACGGTGTCGTCGGTGAAATCGGTGTGGCGGAAAGCCGGGCCGAGTTCGAGGTCGAGCGTCAGGTTTGGCCGCTTGATCGCGCTGTAGCCGGCCCCCGTCGAGGCCGAATAGCGGTTGTGATAGCCGATGAATCGGTCGCTTTCGTACTGCGTCGCGCCGTAGATGTAGAGTCGGTCGTCGACCTTGTAGTTCGGCTCGAACGCGGCGAGGTAATATTCGCGGCTCGTGACCTTGTTCGCCTGTTGATAGTCCAGCTGGAGGCGCAGCTTGTGGCGCCAGCGGAAGCCTTCGCGCGACATGTCGAGCACGCCCGTCACGCCGACGTTGTCGCTGTTGCCGCTGTTGGCGAAGCCGCCCAGTTCGGCGCGCCCCTTCACCAGCGTGAAGAACGAGGATTCCTGCAGCACCAGGATGCGCTGCGCGGCGCGATCGGCGAGCCACTTGTTGGTCACCTCGCGCACCAGGTCGATGCTGTCCGGCGCGGCGATGCGCGAGTATTTCACCAGCGTCGCGACTTCCCCCTCGTTGCCCGACGCCATCGCGGCGTCGAGCATCATCTTGAGCTGCTCGGGGATCGGCGCGTCCTTCTTCGCGGCTGCGGCGGCAGTCGCGGGCGCATCGGCGAGCAGGAGCGGGGCGGCAAGGAGGAGGAACGCGGCCTTGGTCACGCACGAATCCTTAGCTGCATTGCAGCGGGAGGTGAACCCGCGCATGCCTCGGTCCGTCGCGTCAGCGCGCGCTTCGGCCCAGCGGCTCGGCGAACAGCTCGAGCAGCCTCTCGTACAGCGCGCGCTTGAAGCCGACGATCGCATGCGGCAGCTCGTCGGGCTCGGCCCAGCGCCAGGCGCGGAACTCGGGTTCGGGCGTCGCGATGTCGATGTCGCGCTCCTCGCCCTCGAAGCGGAAGGCGAACCAGCGCTGGCGCTGCCCGCGATACTTGCCGCCCCACACCTTGCCGATCATGTCCTCGGGCAGGTCGTAGAGCAGTTCCTCGGGCGCCTCGCCGATTAGCGACACCTTGTCGGGCCGCACGCCGGTTTCCTCGCGCAGCTCGCGCAGCGCCGCGGCGAGCGCGTCCTCGCCGGGATCAATGCCGCCCTGGGGCATCTGCCACGCCTCCAGCGTCGAATCGATGCGCTGACCGACGAACACGCGGCCGTCGCGGTTGATCAGCATCACGCCCGCGCAGGGCCGGTAGGGGAGCTCGTTCATGCGGTCTCTCCTACGCCTGCCGCCGGCGAAGTCGAGAGTCCCGCCGCCTGCGCCATCACGCGATCGGCTTCCGCCTCGGTGACGATCTGCCGCAGCGCGACCAGCGCCCCGGCCAGGTCGCCCTGGCTCGACGGGATCGCACGGCGCAGGTTGAGGAAGCCGTGGACGTTGCCGCGCGCCTCGCGGAACACCACCGGCACGCCTGCTTCGGCGAGTGCGGCGGCATAGGCGCGGCCCTGATCGCGCAATGGATCGAGCCCGGCGGTGAGCACCAGCGCCGGCGGCATCCCCGCCATGTCGCCCAGCAACGGCGAGGCGCGCAGATGCGCGGACTCGGCCCGATAGGCTGCGCCGAACCAGGCGATCGACTCGCGGGTGAGCAGATAGCCGTCGGCGAACTGCGCGAACGACGGATAGTCGCGGGTCGTATCGGTGAGCGGATAGAGCGGCCAATGCGCGAGCACCGGCACCGCCGCGGGCCGGTCGCGCAGCGCCATCGCCGTGACGATCGCGAGCGTGCCGCCCGCGCTGTCGCCGGCGAGCACCAGCCCGGTGATGCCGTGGCCGAGCGTCTCGCCCGCCTCCGCCAGCCAGCGCGCGGCGGTCTCCGCATCTTCGGGTGCGGCGGGCCAGGGGTGCTCGGGGGCGAGGCGATAGTCGAGCGCCACCACCGGCAGGTCGAGCATCCGCGCGATCTCGGCGCAGGCGCTCGCATGCGAATCGAGATCGCCGATGACGAACCCGCCGCCGTGGAGGAACAGCAGCGCCGGTCCCGGCTCGCGCTGCGGCCGCGGATCGAACAGCCGCGCGGCGAGCGTGCCGTGGGGCGAGGGGATGGCGAGGTCGCGGATCACCGCCAGCGTGCCGAGCGGCAGGTCGGCGACGTCTTTCGTCGCGTTGAGGTGCGCGCGCGCCGCGGCCGGCTCCAGCTCGTGGATCCGCGGCCCCGGCATCGTTTCCAGATAGCCGAGGAAGGCGCGGACGTCGGGGCGGACGAAGACTTCGGACATGCACGGCTCCTGGGGGCGCGGCGTTGCGGCGGCGCGGGCTGCGCCTACCTATGGAGCGTGATCCGCGTCGTCCACCATCCCGACTATGTGGCGCCGGCCCCGGCGCGCAGCACCTATCAATGGAACAAGAACGGACTGGTCCGCGACCTGCTGCGCCAGCACGACGCCGCGATCGAGTGGCACGTGCCCCAGCCGATGCCGCGCCGCTGGATCGAGGAGGTGCATACGCCGGGCTATGTCGCGGAGGTGTTCGACCTCGCCGTGCCGGCGGACAAGACGCGGCGGATCGGCTTTCCGGTCACGGCCGAGGTGGCGCGCCGCGCGCAGGCGGTGCCGGGCGGGACCTATTGCGCCGCGCTGCTCGCGTTGCGGCACGGCTTCGCCGCCAACACCGCGGGCGGCAGCCACCATGCGCTTGCCGATACCGGCGCGGGCTTCTGCGTGTTCAACGATCTCGCCATCGCCGCCAACCGGCTGGTCGCGGAGGGGACGGCGGCGCGCGTGCTGGTGGTGGATTGCGACGTCCACCAAGGCGACGGCACCGCCGCGCTGCTCGCCGGACGCACGGGCCTCGCCACCTATTCGATCCACGCCGACAAGAACTTCCCCGTCCGCAAGGCGACCTCGACGCTGGACGTGCCGCTGCCCGACGGGGTCGAGGACGACGCCTATCTCGCGACGCTTGCCGAGACGCTGGTGCCGCTGGTCGACGCCTTCGCTCCCGACCTGATCCTCTACCAGGCGGGGGTGGACCCGTTCGTAGGCGACCGGCTCGGTCGGCTGGCACTGACCCGAGAGGGGCTGGTGCGCCGCGACCGCTGGATCGCGACGCTCGCGCGCGACCGTGGCGTGCCGCTCGCGAGCGCGCTCGGCGGCGGCTATGGCGACGACGCGATGGAGGTCTCGCACCGCCATGTCGCCTCCATCCTGGCGTTGGGCGGGGTGTTCGGCTGAGCGCACGCGTCGCGATGGCTTGCGGGAAGGCGAAGGAGGTGCATGTAGGCGCGATGCACGCTCCCCGCGCTTCCGCCGCCGTTTCCGTTCCGCGCGATCCGCTTCGCTGGTTCGCGCCGCTGTTCGCGCGCATGCTCGACCGCATCGACGGCGCGCTTGCCGAGGGAGCGATCGAGGCGACGCTGCCCGACGGAAGCAAGCGGCGGCTGGGCGGACACGGGCAGGGCCCCGTGGCGGTGGTGGTGCTCCATCGCTGGCGCGCGATGCTGCGGCTGGCGACCGGCGGCTCGGTCGGCTGGTACGAGGGCTGGGTGGCGGGCGACTGGTCGAGCCCGGATCCGGTGCCGCTGTTCGACCTGTTCATGCGCAACGGCCGCGCGCTCGGCAGCGTGGGGCGGGCGGGGCGGCTGACCGGGCTGGCGCGGCGCGTCGCCCATTGGTCGCGGCGCAACCACCGCGCCAATGCCCGCCGCAACATCCAGTTCCACTATGATCTGGGCAACGACTTCTACCGCGCCTGGCTCGACCCGAGCATGACCTATTCGAGCGCGATCTTCGCCGAGCCGCAGGAGCCGCTGGAGACTGCGCAGGATCGCAAGCTGCAGGAGATCCTCGACCGCACCGCCACCATGCCCGGCGACACCATCCTCGAGATCGGCTGCGGCTGGGGCTCCTTCGCCGAACGGGCTGCGCGGGCGGGGCGGCGGGTGCACGGCCTTACCCTGTCGGCCGAGCAGAAGCGCTTCGTCGAGCAGCGCGTCGCCGCTGCGGGGATCGAGGGAGTCGAGGTCTCGCTCACCGATTATCGCGATGCGACCGGCCGCTACGACGCGATCGCCAGCATCGAGATGGTCGAGGCGGTGGGGCGCGAATATTGGCCCTCCTACCTCGACACGATCGCCGCGCGCCTGAAGCCCGGCGGCCGCGCCGCGCTCCAGTACATCGCGATCGACGATGCGCTGTTCGACGCCTATGCGAACGGCGTCGACTTCATCCAGGCCTATGTGTTTCCCGGCGGGCTGCTGCTGTCGAGCGAGCGCTTCCGCAGGCTCGCCGAGGCGCGGGGGCTTCGCTGGCAGGATGAGCATCGCTTCGGGATCGACTATGCCGAGACGCTCAAGCGCTGGCGCGACGCGTTCGATGCGGCGGTGGCGGCAGGCACGCTTCCCGGCGACTTCCCGGCCGGCTTCGTCGAGCTGTGGCGCTATTACCTGATGTACTGCGAAGGCGGCTTCCGCGGCGGCGGCATCCACGTCGCGCAGGTCACGCTGGTGAAGGAGGGGTAGCCTCGCGCGCAGGCGCGGAACGGGATCGCTCAGCCAAATGGCATGCCGTCATGCCAGCGAAGGCTGGCATCCATTCGCGCGGCGCCCGCGCTTCCAGCCGGTGCGGCAATGGATCCTGACTTCCGTCAGGATGACGATCGGGAGCCGTCAGTCGACGCGTTCGAAGTGCCCGGTCTCGAACCCCGCTTCCATCAGCGCGGCGATGCGGTCGGCGACCACTTCGGGCGGCTTGACGCTGTCGGGGGCCTCGCCCGGATAGGCGCGCGCGCGCATCTTGGTGCGGGTGGCGCCCGGATCGACGATCGCGGTGCGGATGGCGGTGAGTTGGCGCACTTCCTCGCCGAACGCGGCGAGCAGGTTCTCGAACGCCGCCTTGGACGACCCGTACAGCCCCCAATAGGCGCGGGGATTGCGCCCGACGCTGGAGGTGAGGCCGATCACCCGCGCCGCCTTCGCCTGGCGCAGCATCGGCCCGAACGCACCCAGCAGCGCCGCCTGCGCGGTCACGTTGAGCGTGAACAGCTTCGACATTTCCTTGAAATCGATCGAGTTGACCGGCCCCAGCGTGCCGAGCATCGCCGCGTTGAGCACCAGCATGTCGAGCGCCTGCCAGCGCTCGCCGATCGCGGCGGCAAGGCGCACGACGCCGTCGGGCTCGGCCAGGTCGAGCGGCGCGATCGTCGCGCTGCCGCCGGCGGCGTGGATCGCCTCCTCGACTTCCTCCAGCCCGCCCGGCGTACGCGCGGTGAGCACGACGTGCGCCCCCTTGGCGGCCAGCGCCAGCGCGGTCGCCGCGCCGATGCCGCGGCTGGCCCCCGTCACGAGCGCGAGCTGGTCGGCGAACGGCTTGTCGGTCATCGCAGGTCCTGTGTCGGGAAGAGGGGCAGGGCGCGCCGGCGATCAGCCGACGCGTTCCTCCAGCATGGCGAGCTGGTCGACCGAGCGGGTCTCGTCCTGGTCGGTGAGCGGCGTCGGATAGTCGCCGGTAAAGCAGGCATCGCAATACTTCGGCCGCACCGCCGCGCGCTCGGCCTCGCCCAGCGCCTTGTAGAGGCCGTCGATCGACACGAACGCCAGGCTGTCCGCCTGGATATATTCGGTCATGCCGCCCAGATCGAGCTTGGCGGCGAGCAGTTTGGCGCGCTCCGGCGTGTCGACGCCGTAGAAGCAGCTGTGCCGGGTCGGCGGGCTGGCGATGCGCATGTGCACCTCGGCCGCGCCGGCATCGCGCATCATCTGCACGATCTTGAGGCTGGTGGTGCCGCGCACGATCGAGTCGTCGATCAGCACGATCCGCTTGCCCTGGATCAGCGCGCGGTTGGCATTGTGCTTGAGCTTCACGCCCAGATGGCGGACCGCGTCGGCAGGCTGGATGAAGGTGCGCCCGACATAGTGCGAGCGGATGATACCTAGCTCGAACGGGATGCCCGACTGCTGGGCATAGCCGATCGCCGCGGGCACGCCCGAATCGGGCACCGGGATCACCAGATCGGCGTCGACCGGGTTCTCGATCGCGAGTTCGGCGCCGATCGCCTTGCGCACCGAATAGACGGAGTTGCCGCCGGAGATCGAGTCGGGGCGTGAGAAATAGACGTATTCGAAGATGCACGGCCGCGCCGCATTCGGCGTGAACGGGCGGATCGAGCGCATCTCGGTGCCCTTGACGATCACCAGCTCGCCCGGCTCGACGTCGCGGACGTACTCGGCGCCGACTACGTCGAGCGCGACCGTCTCCGACGCGAAGATCACCGAGTCGCCCAGCTTGCCCATCACCAGCGGACGGATGCCGAGCGGATCGCGGCAGGCGATCATGCCCTCCGGGGTCATGCAGATCAGCGAATAGGCGCCCTCGACCTGCTTCAGCGCGTCGATGAACCGATCGAGCAGCGTCCGATAGTTGGACGTGGCGACCAGGTGGATGATCACCTCGGTATCCGACGTCGACTGGAAGATGGAGCCGGTCCGCACCAGGTCCTTGCGCAGCCGCAGCGCGTTGGAAAGGTTGCCGTTGTGCGCCACCGCGAAGCCGCCGCTTGCCAGCTCGGCATAGAGCGGCTGCACGTTGCGCAGCGCGGTCTCGCCGGAGGTGGAGTAGCGGACGTGGCCGACGGCAGTGGACCCCGGCAGCGCCTCGATCACCTCGGGCCGGTCGAAGTTGCCGGCGACATGCCCCATCGCGCGGTGCGTGTGGAACTGCACCCCGTCGAAGCTGGAGATGCCGGCGGCCTCCTGGCCGCGGTGCTGCAGCGCGTGGAGGCCGAGCGCCACCAGTGCCGCGGCGCCGTCCGAACCGGAAACGCCAAAGATGCCGCACTCTTCGCGCAGCTTGTCATCGTCGAAAGGATTGGTGCTGAACATCGGCCCCACGGGGTTCGCTGATATGCGAGCGCCATATAGGGATCGGAATTGCGGTTGTCGCCCTTTTGTCACGAAGAATGTGTCGCAGCCCGCGATTGCGGCCCCGTCGAGCCCCCGGTAAGCCGCCAGCATGAGCGCGCGCGACACCGGCTTCACCCTCGATCCCAACTACGATGCGGCGGGGCTCGTCACCGCGGTCGCGACCGATGCCGCGACCGGCGAGCTGCTGATGGTCGCGCATATGAATGCCGAGGCGCTTGCGGCCACGCTGGCGAGCGGCGAGGCCACCTTCTGGTCGCGCAGCCGGGCGAAGCTGTGGAAGAAGGGGGAGACCTCCGGCAACGTCCTGCGCGTCGTCGAGGTGCGGATCGATTGCGATCAGGACGCGCTGTGGCTGCGAGTCGAGCCTGCCGGTCCCGCCTGCCACACCGGCGCGCGCAGCTGTTTCTTCCGCCGAATCGAGGACGGCCGGCTGGTCGCGGCCGAATGAGGCGCGCGGCGCTTGCGCTCGCGCTGGTGCTCGCCGGATGCTCGGGAAGCGAGGACACGCCGAACGTGGTGGCGCCCGACCTGGAGAGCGTCGCGATCGAGCGGGGGGTGGTGCGCGATCCCGACAGCCGCGAGGTTGCGGGCCTCTATGCCCGCGACGGCGACCGGCTCTGCCTCGTGCCTGCCGGCGAGCGGCTGCGGATCGGCGCCTTCCTGCTCGACGAGGGCCGGCTCGCGTGCAGCGCGAGCGGCACCGCGGAGCGTACGCGCGACGGACTGCGCATCGACTTCGGCGAGGGGTGCCGCCTGGAGGCGCGAGTGGACGACGGCGCGATCGCCTTTCCGGCCAAGCTGCCGCCGGAATGTGCCCGGCGATGCGCTCCGCGCGTATCGTTCGCCGGTCTCCGGGTCGAGCGGTTGAGCGACGCGGTATCGGAGGCCGGCGCGCTCCGCGATCCGCGCGGCCGCGCGCTCTGCGGGGGCTAGGAGGCGGCGGGTGTCGGCGACGCCGCGGCGGTCGGTCGCGATGCCGGCTTGCGGCGCACGCCCTCCAGCACCGCGGGGCCGGCTTCGGCCGAGAGTGCAGGTCGGGCGGTCGCGATGGGCTGCGGTGCGCGGCGCATGCACTGGCTGCGCGGACGCTCGAACTCGGTGCAGTTCCATAAGGTGCGCTCGAGGTTGCGCGGTCGGTCGCGAAGGTAGCTGAACGACATCGACGCGAGCTGCGGCGCCGACAGCGCGCCGCGCGCGCTCGCCGGCAGGTCGTCGCGGTCGGTCCAGCCCATGAACTTGCAATAGGGCCGCGCGCCGCACGCCCGCGCCGCGAGCAGCGGGAAGGTCGCGGCATCCTTGGCATCGACGTGGATCAGGAAGGCGTTGGGATCGTCGGCCGAGGCGCGGATCGCCGATTCGGGCAGTGCCATCGCCTTCTGCATCGCCAGCGCCTGCTGCTCGGCGGCGAGTACCTCCGGCAGCTTGTGCGCGTCGAAATGCGCGGCGAGTTGCGTCACGCGCGGCTCGCTGCCCGTCGCGGCGAAGCGGAAGGCGGGCGGGGTGCCCCACCAGCCGGTCCAGCGGAAGAACAGGTGGGTGTGGACCGCGGCCAGCTTGTCGAGGCTGGAGCTCCAATAGGGCACCACCCAGTCGGTGTGATAATGCGTCGCCCAGCCGACCGGCTTGTAGACGCTGCCCGACAGTGCCGCGTCGGCCACTTTGCGCGCGCGGGTCCAGAAGGGTTCGGAATACCAGCGGGTGAGCGCGCCGTCGCAGGTGAAGGTGAACTGGCAGCCGGTGCTGCGCTCCGATCCCTGGAACACCACGCCGCAGACCGTCTTGGGAAAGGCGGGGTGGCGGACGCGGTTGAGCACCACCTGCGCCACCGCCTGCTGCCCCGCCGGATCGTCGCCCGCCTCGTAGAGCACCGCGGCGGCAAGGCAGTCGCTCGCCCGCGCGCGATCCTCGGCGCTGCCGGAGAAGCGGAACGGCCGTGCCGCCGGGTTCGGGCCGCCGACGAAAGGGATGGTGGCGTTGAACGCGCGGGCGTCGTCCGCGGGCAGGTCCCGCAGCGCGATCGGCTCGACCGGCGGCAGCTCGGCCGGGGTCAGCACGCGCTGGGGCGCCGTGGCGCGGGGCTGCCGCGGATCGGAGTGCGGCGGCAGCGGCGGGGCGTGCTCGACCAGCCATGCCGGCACCAGCACCGCCGCCAGCGCCAGCGCGACGAGCCCTGCGTCGAGCGCGCGCGACCCCGTGCCCAGCGGCGCCTGCACGCCTGAGACCTCAGGCGCTGCGGCGCCGCCGGATACCACCGGGCGTATGGCTCAGCTTTCCGGCAGGAAGTCCGGCACGGAGAGATAGCGCTCGCCCGTGTCGTAGTTGAAGCCGAGCACGCGGGTGCCCTCGGGCAAGTCGGACAGCTTCTGGAGGATCGCGGCGAGCGTCGCGCCCGACGAGATGCCGACCAGCAGCCCCTCTTCGCTGGCCGAGCGACGCGCCATGTCCTTGGCGACGCCGGCGTCGACCTTGATCACGCCGTCGATCGCCTGGGTATGGAGGTTGGCCGGGATGAACCCCGCGCCGATGCCCTGGATCGGGTGCGGACCCGGCTGGCCGCCCGAGATCACCGGCGAGAGCTCGGGCTCGACCGCATAGACCTTGAGCTTGGGCCAGCGCTGCTTGAGCGTCTCGGCCACGCCGGTGATGTGGCCGCCGGTGCCGACGCCGGTGATCAGCACGTCGATGGGGCTGTCGGCGAAGTCCTCCAGGATTTCCCGCGCAGTGGTGCGGACATGGACGTCGACGTTCGCGGGGTTCTCGAACTGCTGGGGAATCCAGGCGCCCGGCGTCTGCTCGGCGAGCTCCTGCGCGCGCTCGATCGCGCCCTTCATGCCCTTCTCGCGCGGGGTGAGATCGAAGGTCGCGCCATAGGCGAGCATCAGCCGGCGGCGCTCGATCGACATGCTCTCGGGCATGACCAGTACGAGCTTGTAGCCCTTGACCGCGGCGACCATCGCCAGCCCGACGCCGGTGTTGCCGCTGGTCGGCTCGATGATGGTGCCGCCCGGCTGCAGGTCGCCCGAGGCTTCCGCCGCTTCGACCATCGCCAGCGCGATGCGGTCCTTGATCGACCCGCCGGGGTTGGACCGCTCCGACTTGATCCACACCTCGGCGTCGCCGAACAGCCGCCGGATGCGGATGTGGGGGGTGTTGCCGATCGTCTCCAGGATGGTGTTGGCCTTCATGCTGCCTTCTCCTTGACGGGGGTGAACTCGAGCGTCTCGGGCGGGTCGAAGGTGCGCGCCCGGCGAAGCTCGGGGAAGATGCGGGCCCACAGGGCCGTGACCAATATGGCGCCGATGCCGCCGGCGACAACCGCGGCGACCGGGCCCACGGCGGCGGCGAGGAAGCCGGACTCGGCCTCGCCCAGCTCGTTCGACCCCGACACGAACAGCGTCGACACCGCGCCGACGCGGCCGCGCATGTCGTCGGGCGTGTAGAGCTGGATCAGCGACTGGCGGACGTAGACCGACACCATATCGGCCCCGCCCAGCACGAACAGCGCGGCAAGCGCCAGCAGCACGGCCGGCGCGGTGTCGTGCCCGATCGCCTCCTGCCCGAACAGCGGCAGCAGCGCCGGTGCGCTCAAGCCGAAGGCGACGGTCGCGCTGCCGAAGATCGCCACCGCCAGCAGCATCTTCACGCCGACGTTGGTGGTCAGCGGCCGCCACGAGAACCACAGCGCCACCGCGATCGCGCCGACCGCCGGCGCTGCGCGGAGATGGCCTAGGCCGTCCGCGCCCACCTGCAGGATGTCGCGCGCATAGACCGGCAGCATCGCCGTCGCGCCGCCGAGCAGCACCGCGAACAGATCGAGCGAGATCGCCCCCAGCACCAGCCGGTTCTGGCGGACGTAGGACAGGCCCTGCAGCATCTGCCGGAACGGATTGGCCGCGCCGCGCACCGCGGTGCGGGGTACCTTGCCGATCAGCGACAGCATCAGGAAGGCGAAGCTGAACAGGCAGGCTGAGACGGTGTAGGGTAGCCAGTGGCTGGCCGCGTAGAGATAGCCGCCCATCGTCGGGCCGAGAACGGTGCCGGCCTGCCAGGCGATGGAGCTCATCGCGATCGCGGTCGGCAGCACCGCCTTGGGCACCAGATTGGGGGCGAGTGCCTGGAGCGAGGGGCCGGCGTAGGCGCGTGCGACGCCGAGCAGCGCCGCGACCAGGAACAGCAGCGGCAGGGTGACGTGCTCGTGGTAGCTCGCGACCGCCAGCGTGATCGCGCATCCCGCCTCGATCGCGACCGATCCGCGCGCGATCCAGCGGCGATCGACCCGGTCGGCGACCCAGCCGGCGACCAGCGACAGCGCGAGCAGCGGCAGGAACTGCGCGACGCCGATCAGCCCCAGGTAGAAGGCGGATTCCCGCACCCCCATCGACTGGCGCGCGAGGTCGTAGACCTGCCAGCCGATGACGATGACCATCGACATCTGCGCGAGCGTCGTCGACAGCCGGGCGAGGAAATACGCCCGGAAGTTGTGGATGGAGAACGGGTGGGGAGTGGCGGCCATGTCCCGGCCTCTATGCGGGGGCGTGGCCGCGGGCAATCAAGCTTTGCTTGGGGTCCCCCGGGGCGGACGCGCGGCGGGATGCCGCCGCGCGTCGCGCGTCAGAAGTTGCCGATGCCCGGCGTGGCCGCTGCAATCGCCGGATCGCCGAGAAAGGCGAGCAGGTCGTCGGTCAGGCGATCCTGCTCGGTCGCGAACAGGCCGTGGGGCGCGCCGTCATATTCGATCAGCTTGGCACCCGGGATCGCCGCTGCCGCGGCGCGACCGGTGGCGTCGATCGGCACGGTGTTGTCCGAGGTGCCGTGGATGACCAGCGTCGGCACGGTGAACGACGCGAGGTCGGGGCGGAAGTCGGTGAAGCCGAACGCCTCCGCGCACGCCAGCGTCGGCTTTAGACCCGCCTGCTGGGTGAGGTTCCACGCCCATTGCAGCCGTTCCTCGCTCACCGGGCTGGTGATGAAGCCCACGCCGAAGAACTGGTCGAGGAAGGTCGCCATGAACTTCGGGCGGTCCTCCTGCATCTGCTCGGCCATGTCCTCCAGCTGCGACTGGGGAACGCCTTCGGGATTGTCGTCGGTCTGGAGCATGTAGGGCACGACCGAGCTCACCAGCACCGCCTTCGCGACGCCCTTGCCGCCGTGGCGCGACATGTAGCGCGCGACCTCGCCGCCGCCCATCGAGAAGCCTACCAGCGTCGCGCCCGAGGTGACTCCCGTCGCTTCGAGCACGTCGGCGAGGTCGTCCGACAGCGTGTCATAGTCGTAGCCCGACCAGGGCTGCTCCGACCGGCCGAAGCCGCGGCGGTCGTAGGCGATCACGCGATAGCCGGCGTTGGCGAGTGCGAACGCCTGCGGGTCCCAGCTGTCCGACGACAGTGGCCATCCGTGGATCAGCACCACCGCGGGGCCGCTGCCCCAATCCTTCACGTACAGCTTCGTCCCGTCGCGGGTCTCGATCATCGGCATGGGCGAATCCTTTTTGCACAAGCGGCCGGCGCGGACGCCGGCGGGAGGGAGATCAGGCGAGCGGGACGTCGGCGACCTTGTCGGCGTAGTCCGCCTTCGGATCGGCACCGAGCAGGATCTTCACGCCCGCGAACAGGCTCGACTCGTCGAGCCAGATCTTGGCGTGCTCGGTGTCGAGGCGGATCAGTTCCAGCTTGGGATCGTCCTTGCCGCCTTCGAACCAGGCAGCGACGAAGCGATTCCACAGCCTGTCGATCATCGCGCGGTTCTGCTCGACGACCAGATTGCCGTGGATGCTCGCGAAGACCTCGTGATTCTTCGACGCGAAGTGCGCGGTCGCGCGCGTGCCCTCGCGCATTTCCTTGACCAGCGTGTTGTCCTTGGTGGTGAAGAACCAGATCGGCCCATGATCGACGTCGCCGTCGGTCTGGCCGGTCATCGGCTGGGCGTGCCCGTCGCCGACGCCGTCGATGCCGAGCATCAGCGTGCGGTCGGACTTGAGGGCCTTCCAGAACTTGGCTTCGATTTCCTGGGGGGTCGGCATTCGGCTCTCCTGAGGTTCGCCGCGCCAACGGCCGGAACGGCTGCCGGTTCCGGCGAGGCATGGGGAGGCGGGGCCGGCGCCCGGCCGGCAGATGGAGAGTGTGCGGAAGGTGCGCCAATTCTCGCTGCGGTGGCGTTGTCGCAGGGGCCGAGACAGCTTGCCGCGGGTTTTCGATCGCCCAGCGCGGCAACTAAAAGGCGGGCTCGACGTTCTCCAGCCGTAACGAAAGAGGGACGGTACGATGAAGCGAGGGTGTCTGCTGTGGGTGTTGGGCGTGCCGCTGCCGGTGGTGCTGATCCTCTACTTCCTGTTCTTCCGCTGACGCTACCGCCGCCGGTCCCTGCAAGGGCCGGCGGTGTCGTATGGGGCGTGAAGTGGTTGGTCCTGACCGACATCGGCCGCACGGCGACTCTTCCGGCCCGCGGCATGTTACCGGAGTTCTCCCATGTCCTTTGCCGTCTTCGACCGCCGCGTCGCGCGCTTTGCCACGGCGCTCTCCCTGACGCTGGCGATCGCCGCCTGCGGGACCGAGCCAGCCCCCGTGGCCGACAACGAGACAGCGGGGGTAACGCCGACGGCGCACTGGTCGCCGCGGGCGCGGACGCCGGAGCCGGAGGGCGTGGATCCACCCTCCGCGACCCTGGCGGAACTCGGCGACGATCTGGACGGTGTGGAGACACCGGGCATGGAGATCCCCGGTACCCAGGCGTACGGCCGGTGGATGGTGGTCGACGCGGCGGGACCGGCGAGCGGGCGCGCCATGATCGGCCGTACGCTGACCTTCACGGAAGAAAAGCTCGGCTGGACGGACGCA
Source organism: Sphingomonas mangrovi (assembly GCF_047975845.1). NCBI lineage: Bacteria > Pseudomonadati > Pseudomonadota > Alphaproteobacteria > Sphingomonadales > Sphingomonadaceae > Sphingomonas > Sphingomonas mangrovi. The sequence goes on from NZ_JBIUCZ010000004.1 coordinate 83,679, forward strand.
AGCGGGAAGGTAGAGGCTGGCTGTCCCGACCACGTGTATCATATCGCTTGGTTGGCCGCGCATGTGAAGCAAGCCGCGCCGCTGTTCCGGCCGGGTTGGGCCAAGTTCCGGTTGCCGCCCGGCGACGTCGGACCAATGCACGTGTGGGAGTGCGGCGCCACCGAAAGCCTGTTCGGCCCGGCGGAGACGAGTGGCTCCGTCTTCTTCCCGGTCGGCACCGACCGGCTGGTGATGAACTGGATGGACGGCGCGGTGCTGCTGCTCCGCAAAGAGGGCAAAAAGGCCTGAGCGGCGTCGAGCCGGCTCAGGCCTTTCTCCCGTCGGGGGAGCGCAGCGGCACAGCGTCTTAGGACGCCTTCGGTGCAGGCAGACCGGCGCGCTGTTCGGGCAGCGGCGCGGTTCCCAGTTCGCGATGCTGCGGCTCGAAGATCGCCCGGCGTGCCGCCCACGCGCCGGCCCGTGCGCTGGCGGTCCATTGCACCAGCAGCGGCGAGGCGAGCAGCCCGATGGTCACCGGCAACAGCCATAGCGCGGTCACCGGCATCAGCGGCGACAGCAGCACCAGCACGGCCCCGAGCGCCAGGTGCCAGCGATAGCGCGGCAGGATCTCGCGCATCGGAAGGCCGTCGCGTTCGCGGCTCTGCGGGTCCCAGGCGGAGCGTTTGCCCGCGGCGATTCCCATGAGGTCAATCGTCTGGGTGAGCGCGATGGCGGGTGCGGCGAGCATCGACAGCGGTACGTCGACCGCGACCGACCGCCAGATCGTCCGCCATCCGCCCAGCGCCTGTCGGCGGTCGCGGTCGGCGGTCGCCCAGATGACGCTCAGCGCCTTGGGGCCGAACAGCAGCAGCAGCGTCACCGCGAGCACCGCGGCGGAGGTGCCGCGGTTCATCAGGCTCGGCTCGCCGACCAGCGCCTGGACGATGCTGGTGAGGATCAGCAGCAGCCACAGCGGCGAGGCAATGTAGGCCGAGGCGCCGAGCAGCAGTTGCAACCGGTTGATCCAGTGGAATCCCGAAGCGCCGAGCAGCCGCAGGTGCTGGATGTTGCCCTGTGCCCAGCGCCGGTCGCGTACCGCCGCGTCGATCAGCGTCGGCGGATATTCCTCGAACGTGGCGTCGGTCAGCACCATGTGCACCTTCCAGCCGCGCCGGCGCAGCAGCGCCGCCTCGACCATGTCGTGGCTCATGATCGTGCCGCCGAACGGCGGGCCGCCGGGCAGGTCGGGCAGGCCGCAGGAATCGGCGAACGCCTCGAGGCGGATCAGCGCATTATGCCCCCAGAAGGTCGCCTCCGATCCCGACCACCATACCAGTCCGGCGGTGGAGATCGGGCCGTACAAGCGGCTGGCGAACTGCATCCAGTGCTGGAACAGCGTGCTCGCGCCGATCACCATCGGCACCGTCTGGAGCAGCGCCACCGACGGCCGCCGGTCGAGCACCTGCGCCATGCCGATGATGGTGTCGCCACCCATCAGGCTGTCGGCGTCCAGCATCAGCATATAGTCGTAGGCGCTGCCGAAGCGGCGGATCCATTCGGCGACGTTGCCGGGCTTGCGCCCGACGTTCTGCGTGCGCCGACGATAGTAGAGCGCGCAGTCGAGCCGGCGGGCGAGGCCGTCGCGTGCGGCGACTTCCGCGGCCTCCGCCTCGGCGGCGGAATCGCTCAGGATGAAGAAGTCGAAATGCGCCGCCATGCCGTCGCGCGCGATCGCCTCCGCCATTTGCGCGATGCGGCCGTAGACCGCGTCCACGTCCTCGTTGTGGACCGGCATCAGGATCGCGGTGCGGCCCTTGAGCGGCGAGGCCCAACGCGGCGTCGGCATGAAGCCGGGGCGCAGTCCGGTGATCAGCAGCAGGAAACCGACCGCAGCGTTGATGAAGCCGAACGAGATCAGCGCGAAGAGCGGGAAGAAGATCACCAGCAGCACCGCGTCGGTCACGCTCCAGCCGTCGGCGACCAGCGATTCCTTGAGCGCGGTCGAGGCGGCGGTGGCGAGCATCGCGGTGAGCAGCACCAGCAGCACCCGCCGCGCCAGCAGATCGCCCGATCCCTCGCCGATGTCCGACCAGGGCTCGGGCACGCGCCGGGGCGGCGGCGGGCCGTCGAAGCGCTGCACCGGCATCTCGATCGGCGCCTCCGGCGGGAGGCGATCGGCCTCGCTCACGCGCCGAACACCGGGAAGAGCATCGTCTCGCTGAGCGCGCGGTCGCCGCGCCTCAGGAACAGCCGCACGTCGGTGGGGCCGTCGCCTTCGGGCGCGATGTCGGCGGTGACGCGCCAGCGGTTGCGCTGGCCGACTACCGGATAGGCCGCGCTCGCGAGCAGCTTCCCGCGGGCGAGATCGATCGCCGCTTCGACGCCGCTCGACCGGTCCAGCCCGCCGAGTGCCTCGCCCTCGAAATCGGCCACCAGCTTGCGCGCGCCGGCGGTCGGGGCATCGCCCGGCCGGCCGGCGACGCCCGTCCAGCTGTCGACGACGTGCGCCGCCGCAGGCGCGACCGTCGGATCGTCCGATCCCCAGCGCAGGCCGTAGTCGAACTGGAGCCGCTGTCCGGCCTTCGCGGGCGCGGCGGGCACCCAGAAAGAGACGATGTTGTCGACCGTCTCGGCAGCGGTGGGGAAGGCGAACAGCATCACGCTGCCCCGGCCCCATTGCCCGCGCGGCTCGACCCACAGGTTCGGACGGCGATCGTAGAAGGCGCCGTCGTCCTGATAATGATCGAAGGCGCGATCGCGTTGGAGCAGACCAAAGCCGCGCGGGTTCTCGTCGGCGAAGCTGTCGAGGGTTTCATGCGGCGGGTTGGCGAGCGGCCGCCAGATGCGCTCGCCGCTGCCGGTCAGCAGCGCCAAGCCATCGGAATCGTGGATCTCCGGCCGCCAGTCGACCGCCGCGGCGCGATTACCCTCGCCGTACCAGAACATGCTGGTCGCCGGCGCGATGCCCAGCCGTTCGACGTCGCGGCGCAGGTGGAGCACCGCCGACACGTCCTGCTGCACGCCGTTGGCGTGGCGGCCGGCGATGCGATAGGCGCCGGTGACGCTTTCGCCGTCCATCAGCGCGTAGACGGTGTAGGCGTCGTCGGCGATCCGCTCGATCCAGAACTCGGTGAAGTCGGGGAATTCCTCGCGACCCGAGATGCCGGTGTTGATCGCGAGGCCGCGGGCGGACAGCCCGTACTGGTCCTGCGAACCGGCGGTGCGGAAATAGGACGCGCCCTGGAACGCCATCCAGTCGCTCTCCTTGCCCGGCACCATCGCGCGGAAGCCGGCGATGCCGAGCGGCGGCGCGTGGCCCGACACCGCCTGGAACAGGTCGCGGGAGAAGGGAACGGCGCGCGCCTGGCCGTTCTCGACCAGGTTGATCTTGACCGGCATCGGTGCGTAGCGGCCGAGCGGGAACAGCCGGATGCCGCCGGCCAGCGTTGCTTCGGCACGGTAGCGGATCGAGCCGACCGCGTCATAGTCGATCGCTGCGGCGGCGGCGACCTTCGCGGGGACGCGATAGGGCTGGGTCGCGAGGGTGGCGGCGCGCTGTTGCAGCGCCTCCCACGAAAAGGGAACGGCGGGCGCTTGCGTCTTGCGTGCCATCGCCGCCAACGGCCCGCCGAACAGGGCGGCGAGGCCGGCAGTGGCGACGATTTCGCGTCGGGTCGGGTGTCGCATGCGGGCTCCAAGCCATGAACGGGCATTTTGTTGCATCGCAACAGAAGCCTTATGGCAAGTAGCGGAAGCGGCCGGCCGTGCAGTGGGAGCGGGCAGCGGCGCCGCGCTGCCCCATTGCTGCCGCTCAGCCGAGGGTGACGAAGCTGTCGAGCACCCGCTTGCGACCCGCGCTTTCGAAATCGATCTCCAGCTTGTTGCCTTCGATCTCGGCGATGGTGCCATAGCCGAACTTCTGGTGGAACACGCGTAGGCCGACGCTCACGTCGCTGCGCCCCTTGCTCCCCAGACTGACCGCACTCGCCCGGCTCTCGATCACGCGCGGTGCGTCGCGGGTGAAGCTGGAGCCGCTGCTCGCCGCGCGCTGCCAGCCGGGCCCGCGGCCGGTGCCCCGGCCGACATCGGCGAAGGGATCGGCACGCTCGGACCAGTTGGCGCGCCACAGGCTCTCGCCGCCCGACATGGTCGTCTCCGCCTCGATATGTTCGGCCGGCAGTTCGCCGACGAAGCGGCTGGGGAGCGACGAGGTCCACTGGCCATAGATGCGGCGGTTGGCGGCATGCAGGATCACCGCGAGCCGGCGGGCGCGGGTGATCGCGACATAGGCGAGGCGGCGTTCCTCCTCCAGGCTGGCGAGCCCGCCCTCGTCCAGCGAGCGCTGCGAGGGGAACAGCCCTTCCTCCCAGCCGGCCAGGAACACCGTGTCGAACTCCAGCCCCTTGGCGGCGTGGATCGTCATGATGGTGACCTGCGGCTCCTGCGTGGCGCCTTCGTTGTCCATCACCAGGCTGACATGCTCCAGGAACGCGCCCAGGCTGTCGTACTCCTCCATCGCGCGGACGAGCTCGTTGAGGTTCTCCAGTCGCCCGGCAGCTTCCGCCGACTTCTCCGCCTGCCACATCGCCGTGTAGCCGCTCTCGTCGAGCAGCTGGCGGGCGAGTTCGGGGTGGGGCAGGTCGCGCGCCCTCTCGCGCCAGCGGGCGATATCGCCGACCAGCCGGCCGAGCGACTTGCGCGCCGCGCCGGTCAGCTCGTCGGTGTCCAGGATCCGCGCCGCCGCCGTCATCAGCGGGCTGCCGGTCGCGCGCGCGTAGCGGTGGACGGTCGACACCGCCTTGTCGCCGAGCCCGCGCTTGGGCACGTTGACGATGCGCTCGAACGCCAGGTCGTCGGCCGGCTGGTTGACGACGCGGAGATAGGCGATGGCGTCGCGGATCTCCATGCGCTCGTAGAAGCGCTGGCCGCCGACGATGCGATAGGGCAGGCCGATCGCGATGAACCGGTCCTCGAACTCGCGGGTCTGGTGCTGGGCGCGGACCAGGATCGCCATCTCGTCGTAGGATTTGCCCGACCGGCGGCAGGCCTCCATCTCGTCGCCGACGCGGCGTGCTTCCTCGGGGCCGTCCCACACCCCGATCACGCGGACCTTCTCGCCCGCGTCCAACTCGGTCCACAGCTGCTTGCCCAGCCGCCCGCTGTTGTTGGCGATCACGCCGCCGGCCGCGCCCAGGATATGCGGCGTGGAGCGATAATTCTGCTCCAGCCGGATCACCTTGGCGCCCGGGAAGTCGCGTTCGAAGCGCAGGATGTTCTCCACCTGCGCGCCGCGCCACGAATAAATCGACTGGTCGTCGTCGCCGACGCAGCACAGGTTCTTGCGCTCCTGCGCCAGCAGCCGCAGCCAGAGATACTGGACCGAGTTGGTGTCCTGATACTCGTCGACCATGACGTAGCGGAAGCGCTGCTGATACTGCTCCAGCACCTCGCGGTGGGTGCGCAGGATGGTGAGGACATGGAGCAGCAGGTCGCCGAAGTCGCACGCGTTCACCGCCTTCAAGCGGTCCTGATACTGCTGGTACAGCTCGCCGCCGCGGCCGTTGGCGAAGCGCTCGCTCTCGCCGGCATCGACGTCGGCGGGCGTCATGCCCTTGTTCTTCCAGCTGTCGATCACCCCGGCGAGCTGGCGCGCGGGAAAGCGCTTCTCGTCGATGTCCGCAGCGACGATCAGCTGCTTGAGCAACCGCAGCTGGTCGTCGGTGTCGAGGATGGTGAAGTTCGACTGCAGCCCCACCAGCTCGGCATGGCGGCGGAGCATCTTGGCGCCGATCGCGTGAAAGGTGCCGAGCCACGGCATCCCTTCGACCGCATCGCCGACCAGCCGGCCGACACGCTCGCGCATCTCCCGCGCCGCCTTGTTGGTGAAGGTGACCGACAGGATCTCCGACGGCCATGCCTTGCGCGTGTAGAGCAGGTGCGCGAGCCGCGCGGTCAGCGCCGCGGTCTTGCCCGTGCCCGCGCCCGCCAGCACCAGCACCGGCCCCTCGGTGGTGAGCACCGCGTCGCGTTGCGGGTCGTTGAGCCCACGCAGGTAGGGTGGGTCCTGGTTCGGGGCGGCGGCAGGCAGAGTCATGCGCGAACAGCTAGGGAACGAAGCGGCGCGGGGCAAGGCTTGAGCAGCGCCGTCGATGGCGCGTCTGCGCGGCCCTTTCCGATTAACTTCATTCCGTCATCTTGACGAAAAGCAGGATCCATTACCGCTCCGCTCGATCCTCTGGCGGAGCGCGTCTGGATGCTGACTTCCGTCAGCATGACGGCGGCGAGAGCGGAGTATCTCCAAGGAAAGGATGCTGCGCTTGAGCCGGTCGTCTCGGCAATTAACAAACGTGCGCGGTTGACCTGACGCAACCTGTCCGCCACCCGGCGCCCATGAACGCCCATCCTTCCGCCTCGGCACAGATTCCTGCCGCCGTGCTGCCCCCTGCGGGCGGCCCCTCGAGCCGCCGCATCCTGCTCGCCAGCCTCGTCGGCACCTCGGTGGAATTCTACGACTTCTACATCTACGCGACCGCGGCGGCCTTGGTGTTCCCGGCGCTGTTCTTCCCGGCCGAGTCCGCATCGGCGCGGCTGATGCTGAGCTATGCGAGCCTGGGTCTGGCCTTCGTCGCGCGCCCGCTCGGCGCCGCGCTGTTCGGCCATTTCGGCGACCGGCTGGGGCGCAAGTCGACGCTGGTCGCCTCGCTGATGCTGATGGGCGGCTCGACGCTCGCGATCGCCTTCCTGCCGACCTATGCGCAGGTCGGGGTGATCGCCCCGTTCCTGCTGTGCCTGCTGCGCTTCGCCCAAGGGCTCGGACTGGGCGGCGAGTGGGGCGGGGCGGCGCTGCTCGCGGTCGAGAATGCCCCCAAAGGCTGGGCGGGCCGGTTCGGATCGGTGCCGCAGTTGGGCGCGCCGGTCGGCTTCATCGCCGCCAACGGCCTGTTCCTGCTGCTGGGGCTCGGGCTCGACGATGCGGCGTTCCGCGACTGGGGGTGGCGGCTGCCATTCCTCGCCAGCGCGCTGCTGGTCGGGCTGGGGCTGTGGGTGCGCCTGAAGCTCACCGAGACGCCCGAGTTCCGCGCCGCACTGGCGCAAGAGGCGCCGGCGACGGTGCCGCTCGCCGAGCTGTTCCGCAGCCACCTGCGCGGCACGCTCGCCGGCAACTTCGGCGCGGTGGCCTGCTTCGCGCTCTATTATATCGCCACCGCCTTCGCGCTCGGCCACGGCACCACGCGGCTGGGCTTCTCGCGCGACGCGTTCCTGGCGATGCAGCTGGTCGCGATCCTGTTCATGGCCGCCGGCATCGCGCTCGCCGGCTGGTGGTCGGATCGCAGCAGCACCGGACGGGTGCTCGCCTTCGGCTGCGGCGGGGTGGTGCTCGCGGGTCTGTTGATGCAGCCGCTGATGGGCGGCGGCGGCGCGGGTGCGGTCACCGCCTGGCTGGCGATCGCGCTGTTCGCGATGGGCTTCGTCTACGGGCCGCTCGGTGCGTGGCTGCCGGGGTTGTTCCCCGCGCGCGTGCGCTACACCGGCGCGTCGATTGCGTTCAACGTGGGCGGGGTGATCGGCGGCGCCCTGACGCCGCTGGCCGCCGAGGCGCTGGCGCAGCGCGGGGGACTGGCGCCGGTCGGCCTCTATCTGGCGGTAGCGGGGCTGTTCAGTCTTGCGGGTCTGTGGCTGGTGCCGCGCGCCGCAGCAAGGTGAGCTTCGCCTTGCCGTGGACGCGCTCGGCGTCGACGGTGAAGCCGGACGCGTCGACATCCTCGGTCCGCCCCGTCTCGACGCTGACCCAGGTCGCGGGGCCGATCCAGCCGAGCCGCGCGAGCTTGTCCGCGGCCACCCAGCCGGCGCCGCTGGCATAGGGTGGGTCCATCATCACCAGGTCGAGCGGCGTCGCGGTCGGCCCCAGCGCGAGCACCGACTGCGCCCGCACCTGCGCACCCTTGGCGCCGAGCTTCTCGATATTGGCGCGCAGTGCGTCGAGGGCGTGGCGGTCCTGCTCGACGAACAGGCACGAGGCGGCGCCGCGCGACAGCGCCTCGATCCCGAGCGCGCCCGATCCGGCGAACAGGTCCGCGACCGCCAGCCCTTCGAAGCTGCCGACGCGGCTCTGCAGCATCGAGAACAGCGCCTCGCGCGTGCGGTCGGCGGTGGGGCGGGTGGCGTCGCCCTTCGGCGCGGCGAGCGGGCGGCCGCGCCATTGCCCGGCGATGACGCGCATCAGCGCTTGCCCTTCGGACGGCCGGCACCGCGCGGCGGGCCTGCGGGCCGGTCGCTCCGCGGGCCGTTGCGCGCAGGCCGCGCCGGTCCGTCGCCGCGGGGCGGGCGCGGCGGGAAATCGCCGCGCGGGCGGCGTTCGCTGGCGTCGCTGCGCACCGGACGTTCGCCGTCGCGGGATGGGCGCGCCGGGCGCTCGCCGCGAGCGGGCCGCTGGCCTGCATCACCGCGCGTTGGACGCTCGCCGCGTGCGGGGCGATCGTCGCGCTGCGGCCGGTCGCGGCCGGCGCCGCGCCCTTCCGGACGTCGCGCGCCGCGCGTGTCCTCTGCTGCGTCGGACCGTTCGCCGCGCCCGTAGCTGGGGGAGAGCGTCCGTCCCGGCTTGCCGCCACGCGCGGGCCCGCGATCGGCGCGATCTTCCGTAGCGGGACGCCCGGCGCGGCCGGTGCGCTCGGCGAAGGCGGCGGCGCGAGCACCGCGCGGCGTGCGGGGAGCGTCGTCGCTCCGCGGCGCGCGATCGCCAGCGCGCGGACGCTTGGCGAAGCCGCGCGGCGCCTCGGCGTCGCCCTCCGGCGTGGTGCGGCGGAATGCCTGCGGATGCGGCTGGACCTCGCGCTCGCGGGGGGCGCCGGTCGACACGGGGCGCGGGCGGGGCGCGGCGCGGTCGCGCGACGGCTCGCGGCGCCACGCCTTCAGCGCCTTGGGATCGGCGCCCTCCGGCGTCGGCCGGCTGCTCGGCCGTCCGCTCAGCGTCTTGCGGAACGCGACCAGGTCGTGCTGGCGGATCTCGTCGACCTCGGCGGTCGGCATGTCCTCCAGATAGAAGGGGCCGTAGCGGGTGCGGATCAGCCGCGACACCTGCAGCCCGAGATATTCGAGCACGCGCCGAACCTCGCGGTTCTTGCCCTCGGTCAGCGTCATCTCGATCCAGGTGTTGGTGCCGGTGCGGCGTTCGAGATTGGCGTTGATCGGGCCGTAGCGGACGCCGTCGACCTCGATGCCGAGCATCAGCTCCTCGAGCTGTGCCTGACTGACGTCGCCATAGGCGCGGGCGCGATAGGTGCGCTCCACCCCGGTCGCGGGCAGCTCCAGCTGGCGCTTGAGCTCGCCGTCGGTGGTGAGCAGCAGCAGCCCCTCGGTATTGAGGTCGAGCCGGCCGACCGGCATCAACCGCGGCAGCCCGCCGGGCATGCGGTCGTAGATCGTCGGCCGTCCGTGCGGATCGCGCGCGGCGGTGAGCACGCCTGACGGCTTGTGATAGCGGAACAGCCGGGTGGGGGCGGCCGCCTGCACCGGCTGGCCGTCCACGGTGATGCCGCGCAGCGAGGTGAGCAGCGTCGCCGGCGTCTCGATCGGCACGCCGTCGAGCGCGACGCGCCCCGCCTCGATCAGCCGCTCGACATCGCGGCGCGAAGCCACGCCAGCGCGGGCGAGCAGCTTGGCGATGCGCTGCGACTCTGGGTTCTTAGGCGTCGACACGATGAGAAATGCTATCCTGTTACGCCTGCGCGACGAAATCGTGCGGCAGCGGTGATCGTTCGATCGGTTCGGGTGTTGATACGCTATAGGGCAGACCCCGGAGAGAGGGAAGCGAGCGGCGGATGTTGTTTGGACGGAAGAAACGGCGGATCGTGCGCATCCTCGTGGTGGAGGACGAACCTCTGGTGGCGTTCGATACCGAGCATTTCCTCACCGACAACGGGTTCGAGATCGTCGCCACCACCGACCTGGTGAGCGAGGGGTTGGCGCTGGTGAACGGCGACGCCGCGATCGATCTGGTGCTGGTTGACGTCAACCTTGCCGACGGTAGCGGCATCGACGTCGCGCGCGCGGCGAAGGAGCGCGGCATGCCCGTGCTGTTCGTCACCGGCACCTGCCCGGACGGCGGGCGCGAGGTCGCGAGCGGGTGCCTGGGCAAGCCCTATCCGCAGCGCGATCTGGTCGCGGCGATCGAGGCGATCGAGACGGTGCTGGAAGGCAAGACGCCGCGCAAGCTGCCCGCGAGCTTCAACCTGTTCGCGACGGTGGGGTGATCGGCCGCCGCCACGCCGTTTGAGGTTCGGAGGGCGTGCGGATGTCCCGACATCCCGCACGCGCAGGTTGCTGTCCGTAGGCGCGCGGGATGTCGGGCGACGCGAAACCCTTGCAGGCGCGTCGTCCACACGCGCCCGCTACGCCGAAGAAGATTAACACCAGCCGAATAGATTGTTTGACCGCGGACAAGCTCGACGCGCCGCGATCCCCGCCACTCGCCCCTTCAAAAGCGCGGAGAGCGCGCTAGGGTGCGCGCGGTTGGGGGCCGGGTACGGCGTATCGAGGGAAGTGCAATGGAGCAGGTCGCCAGTGGGCGAGAGGGCGGCAAGCGCCGGATGGCGGCGATGGCGTCCTATCTGCGGCCGATGCCGCTCGTCGCATTCCTGCTCGGCATCGCCAGCGGCTTTCCGCTCACGCTGCTGCTCGGCACGATGGGCTTCTGGCTCGCCAAAGTCGGTATCGACAAGAAGACGATCGGCTTCGCGATCGGGCTGACCACCCCCTACACGCTCAAGTTCCTGTGGGCGCCGCTGATCGACCGGCTGCGCCTGCCGCTGCTGACCGGCTGGTTCGGCCAGCGCCGTGCCTGGCTGTTCTTCATCCAGGCGCTGCTGTTCGGATCGGTGTGGATGCTCGGCGCCAGCCAGCCCGAGCTGCACCTGGGCGTCTTCGCCTTCTGGGCGATCGTCACCGCCTTCCTGTCCGCCACGCAGGACATCGTCATCGACGCCTATCGCATCGAGATCCTGTCCGACGACGAGCTGCCGCACGGCACCGCCAACAACCAGTTCGGCTATCGCGTCGGAAACGTGATCGCCGGCGTCGGGACGATCGCGATCGCCTCGCCCGAGGGGCTGGGGCTCGGCTGGGCGCTGGGCTACGGCCTCACCGCGCTGTGCGTGGTGCCGGCGATGCTGGGCGCGCTCTACGCCGGGCCGGGGCGGCACGACCGCACCGTCGCCAGGGCGGCGCCGCACGGCCAGTGGCTGCGCGACACGGTAATCGGGCCCTTCCGCGAGTTCCTGCGCCGGCGCGGCGCGGTGCTGATCCTGCTGTTCGTGCTCATCTACAAGCTGGGCGACGCGATGGGGCAGGCGATGCTCAATCCGATGATCGTCGAGCTCGGCTTCTCCGACACCGAGTTCATCGCGATCAACAAGGTCGTGGGCTTCTGGGGGCTGATCGCCGGCACCGCGCTCGCCGCGCCGTTCATGGCGTGGCTCGGCATGGGCCGCGCGCTGATCGTCTCGGGCGTGCTGATGATGCTCAGCAACCTGACCTTCGCGATCCTGGCGATGCACGGCCATTCGGTGACATGGCTGACGATCGCCGTCGCCACCGAGCAGGTGACGAGCGGCATCGGCCTGACCGTGTTCGTGACCTATCTCTCCGGGCTCTCGAACCTCGCCTACACCGCCACCCAGTTCGCGCTGCTATCATCGTTCGCGGCGGTCGGGCGGACGTGGCTGGCGACGCCGGCGGGGATCGCCGCCGACTCGCTCGGCTGGGTCGGCTTCTGGCTGCTGACGATGGTGGTGGCGCTGCCGGGCCTGCTGCTGCTGGGGCTGCTGTGGCGCCGCGGCTTCGTCGTCCAGAACATCCGCCAGCCAGGGGCGGAGGACGGCGAGGGGGCCGCCGCCGCCTAGTCCAGCGGCATCCCCCCGTCGCGGAACGCCAGCGCGAGCAAATGCGCGGTCGCGGTCGAGCCGCCGGCGTGGCGGATGCCGAGCAGGTCGCCGAGCAGCAGTTGCGCACGCTCGGGGTGCGCCTCGACCGAGGCGACGATCTCGACCAGCGCGGCCTCACCCGCGGTCATCCGCGGGCAGCACCACGGCGCGATCTGGATCGGGTTGGCCGACACCTTCGACACCTCCGCCATCAGCGCGCGCAGCAGCAGCAGCGGGCGGCGGAAATCCTTGCCGAACGCGGTCATGAACGCGTGGGCGGCGGCGGCGTCGTTGAGGCCGTGCGCGCCGGTGCGGCGGATGCCGAACAGCAGCAGGCGTTGGGCGGAGCACGCCGGCCGCGCGTGCGGCAGCGTTTCGGCCAGGGTCGCCGTAAGGGGCTGGGCGGTGGTCATGCGAGTCTCCTGCCGCGATGTAGGGCGACAGGTTCGCGCGCTATCTATTGCAAGTCAATATCAATAAGGCGCGTCAATCCGGCAGTTCGTCGTTCGCTTCCAGAACCTTGCCGGCGAGGTAGAGCGACCCCAGGATCAGCACCACCGGCGGCTCGGCAGCGGTGGCAGTGCGTGCGGCGAGCAGGCGCAGCGCGGTTGGCACGTCCGGGGCGGTGGCGGTGTCGGCGATTTCCAGCCGATGTGCCGCCTCGACCAGTGCGGCCCGACTGTGGTGGGCATGGCCCGGCACCGGAACGGCGGTGAGGCTGGTCGCCAGCGGCGCGAGCGGCGCCAGAAGCCCGGCGGCATCCTTGTTCTCGAGCATGCCGAGCACGAGATGCACTGGCCGTCCCTGCGCCACGCGCTCGATGGTGTCGGCGACCGCGTCGGCGGCGGCGGGGTTGTGACCGCCGTCGAGCCACAGCTCGGTGCCGGCGGGGAGCGGTGCGTGGAGCGGTCCGACGCGCAGCTGCTGCATGCGCGCCGGCCAGCGGGCGGTGGCTGCTGCGGCGGCGAAGGCGCTGTCCGGGACGGAGACGACGTCTTGGTGGCGGAGCGTTGCGATGGCGAGCGCGAGATTGGCCGGCTGGTGCGGCCCGGCAAGCGCGGGCAGCGGCGTCTCCACCGTCCCGCGCGCGTCGCTGTAGCACAGATGCTCGCCCTCGATGCGGAAGGTCCAGTCGCTGCCGCGCGGGTGGAGCGGCGCGCCCGCCTGGGCGGCGATGCCTGCGACCGCCTCCGCCACTGCCGGCGGATAGGCCATCGTCACCAGCGGCACGCCCGGCTTGGCGATGCCGGCCTTTTCGCGCGCGATCGCCTCGGCGGTGTCGCCCAGGAACGCCTGATGGTCGATGCCGAGCTGCGCTATCGCGGTCGCGGCGGGAGCGGGAAGCACGTTGGTCGCATCCAGCCTGCCGCCGAGCCCGACCTCGACGATGCACGCATCGGCGGGTGTGCGCGCGAAGGCGAGGAAGGCGACGGCGGTCGTCACCTCGAAGAAGCTGGCGCCGACGTCCGCGCCGGCATCGAGCACTTCCTCGAGCAGGGCGGCGAGCAGCGCGTCGTCGATCAGCGTACCGGCCACGCGGATCCGCTCGTTGAAGCGGACGAGGTGCGGGCTGGTGTAGACGTGCGCGCTCCGCCCCGACGCCTCGATCGCGGCGCGCAGGAAGGCGCAGGTCGATCCCTTGCCGTTGGTGCCCGCGACATGGAGTACCGGCGGCAGTCGGCGCTGGGGATCGCCGACCGCGGCGAGCAGCCGCGTGATCCGTTCCAGCCCGAGCACGTCGGCGCCGGGCCCCAGCGCCATCAGGCGGTCGAGCTGGCGTTGCACGGCGGGATCGGCGGATGAGGCGTGGTCGGGCATCAGGCGCCGGTAACCAGATATTGATTGTAGTAATAGACCTCGCGCAGCAGGAAGCCCGAGCGCGCCGTGAGGCCGCGGTAGCGCGTCGTCGGCGTCGGCGCGGGCTGGGCGGCGATGCCCAGATCGGCCGCCATGCGCAGCGATCGCTTGAGGTGGAGCGGGTCGCTGACGATCAGCGCCGACCGCAACCGATGGGCGCGGAGCAGCGCCGCCGCCTCGATCAGATTCTCGCGGGTGGTACGCGACCGCGTCTCGACCAGGATCGCCGAGGCGGGCACGCCGCGCCGCAGCGCATAGGCGCGCGCCACCTCGGACTCCGCACGAGACAGGCCCGTGCCGTAGCCGCCGGTGAAGATCAGCCGGCGCACTCTGCCGTTCCGGTAGAGCGTCAGGCCGTGGTCGATGCGCGCGGCGAACACCGGCGAGGGCTGATCGCCGCGGATGGCGGCACCCAGCACGATCGCCGCATCGGCCGGGCCGGCCGGCGCGCTGTTTCCCACCCGGACGATCTGCACCGCGACCAGCACCAGCCACGCGACCAGCAGCAGGACAATCCCGCCGGCGATCCGCCTCGGCCAACGGCGGCACATCGCGCGCGCGTTACGCCGCCTTCTTCCCTGCGCAGAGGAAGTCGATCAGCTGTGCGAGCGTTGCGCGTAGCTCCTTGCGGTGGGTGACCATGTCGATCAGGCCGTGGTCGCGATAATATTCCGACGTCTGGAAATCGTCGGGCAGCTTCTCGCGGATCGTGCTCTCGATCACGCGGCGGCCGGTGAAGGCCAGCGTCGCCTTGGGCTCGGCGATCTGCACGTCGCCCAGCATCGCGTAGGCCGCCATGACGCCGCCGGAGGTCGGGTCGGTCAGCACGACGATGTAGGGGAGCCCCGCGTCGTGCAGCATCTCGATCGCGACAGTGGTGCGCGGCATCTGCATCAGGCTGAGGATGCCCTCCTGCATGCGCGCGCCGCCCGAGGCGGTGAAGACGATGAACGGGCAGTTGCGCTCGATCGCGTTCTCGACGCCGCGGATGAACGCCTCGCCCACGGCCTGTCCCATCGATCCGCCCATGAAGCCGAAGTTCTGGACGCCGACCACCGCCTGGTGGCCCTCAATCGTGCCGACCGCGTTGATCCAGGCATCGCTGTCGCCGGTGCTGGCGCGTGCCGCCTTCAGCCGGTCGGCATAGCGCTTGGAATCGCGGAACTTGAGCGGATCCTCGGGCACGGTCGGGCTCGGCAGCGTCGTGCAGCTGCCTTCGTCGAAGAGGTATTCGAACCGCTGTTTGGGGCCGATGCGCTCGTGGTGGTCGCACATCGGGCAGACGTACTGGTTCTCCTCCAGCTCCTTGGTGAAGACCATCTGCCCGCAGCCCTTGCACTTGTGCCACAGGTTGTCGGGGGTCTGCCGCGGGGCGACGAAGGGGAGCGCGTTGCGAACGCGGGTGATCCAGCTCATGCGAATTCCTTCCGGGCGCTCGCCACGGCGGCGGCGAGCGACTGAATATAGGTGCGGACGGGGTCCGCGGCGGCGGCGCCGTGGGTGCCGACGATCTCGACGATCGCCGATCCTACCACCACGCCGTCGGCGACCCGGCCGATCGCTGCCGCCTGTTCGGGGGTGCGGACGCCGAAGCCGACCGCGACGGGCAGATCGGTCGACGCCTTGAGCCGCGCGACCGCGTCCTCGATCGAGGCCTGCGCCGCCTGCTGCTTGCCGGTGATGCCGGCGACCGAGACATAGTAGAGGAAGCCCGCGGCGCCATCGAGCACCGCCGGCAGGCGGACGGCGTCGGTGGTCGGGGTAGCGAGCCGGATCGGCGCGATGCCGTGCGCGCGCAGCGCCGGCCCGAGCGCGCCGTCTTCCTCCGGCGGGATGTCGACGCAGATCACGCCGTCCACGCCGGCGTCAGCGGCGGCCTGCGCGAACCAGTCGGCGCCGCGCCGCACCATCGGGTTGGCATAGCCCATCAGCACCAGCGGCACGTGCGGGTGGCGGCTGCGGAAGTCGCGCACGATCGCGAGAATGTCGGCGGTGGTGGTGCCCGCACCCAGGCTGCGGATGTTCGCGAGCTGGATCGCCGGACCGTCCGCCATCGGGTCGGTAAACGGCATGCCCAGTTCGATGACGTCGGCGCCGCCCGCGACCAGTGCGTCGAGGATCTCGCCCGTGGCACCCGGCGTCGGATCGCCTGCGGTGACGAAGGTCACCAGCGCCGCACGGCCGTCACTACGGCAGCGCGCGAACGCCGCGTCGAACCGGCTCATATTGCCACTCCGAGCGCGGAGGCGACGGTAAAGATGTCCTTGTCGCCGCGTCCGCACAGGTTGGCGAGGATGATCTGATCCTCGCGCATTTCCCGTGCCTTGCGCGCCACCGCTGCGATCGCATGCGAAGGCTCGAGCGCGGGGATGATGCCTTCGGTCCGGCACAGCATCTGGAAGGCGTCGAGCGCTTCGACGTCGGTCACCGCTTCGTATTGTACGCGGCCGATCTCGTGCAGCCAGCTGTGCTCGGGGCCGATGCCGGGATAGTCGAGCCCGGCCGAGATCGAATGCGCCTCGGCGATCTGGCCGTCCTCGTCCTGCAGCAGATAGGTCTTGTTGCCGTGGAGGACGCCCGGCGCGCCGCCGGCCAGGCTCGCCGCATGCTGCTTGTCGAGGCCGTGGCCCGCCGCCTCGATGCCCAGCATCGCCACATCGGCATCGTCGAGGAACGGGTGGAACAGCCCGATCGCGTTCGATCCGCCGCCGATGGCCGCGACCAGCAGGTCGGGCAGCCGATCGATCCGCGCCAGCATCTGCGCGCGCGCCTCGCGGCCGATCACCGACTGGAAGTCGCGCACCAGCTCTGGATAGGGGTGCGGGCCGGCGGCGGTGCCGATGATGTAGAAGGTGTCGTGGACGTTCGCGACCCAGTCGCGCAGCGCCTCGTTCATCGCGTCCTTCAGCGTCGCGGCGCCGCTCGCCACCGGGCGGACTTCGGCGCCGAGGAGCTTCATGCGAAAGACGTTGGGTTGCTGCCGCTCGACGTCCTTGGCGCCCATGAAGATGGTGCAGGGCAGGCCGAAGCGTGCGCAGACGGTCGCGGTGGCGACGCCGTGCTGGCCGGCGCCGGTCTCCGCGATGATCCGCGTCTTGCCCATGCGCATCGCCAGCAGGATCTGGCCGATGCAGTTGTTGATCTTGTGCGCGCCCGTGTGGTTGAGCTCGTCGCGCTTGAACCAGACCTGCGCGCCCATGCCCGGCGCGGCGCTTTCGCGCAGCGTCTCGGTCAGCCGCTCGGCATAGTAGAGCGGGCTCGGGCGGCCGACATAATGTTCGAGCAGATCGTCGAACTGCGCCTGGAACGCCGGATCGGCCTTGGCGGCGCGATATTCGCGCTCCAGGTCGAGGATCAGCGGCATCAGCGTCTCGGCGACGTAGCGGCCGCCGAACTGGCCGAAATGGCCGCGCTCGTCGGGCTGGGCGCGGAAGGTGTTGGGCGCGTTCATGGCGCCGGCTTTAGCAGGGGCGGGGGCGCCCTCAACCCCTTTTGCTTGCGGTGCCCGTGACCGCGGCGAGGAAGGCGGCGATGCGATCGGCGTCCTTTATGCCGGGGGATCGCTCCACGCCCGAGGAGACGTCGACCAGCGCGGCGCCGGTCCGCGCGATCGCCTCGGCGACGTTGGCCGGATCGAGCCCGCCCGACAGTGCCCAGGGGAGCGGGTGACGGAATCCGTCGAGCAGCGCCCAGTCGAACCGCAGCCCCATGCCCCCCGGCAGCGCCGCGCCCGGCGGGGTCTTGGCGTCGTAGAGGATGCGGTCGGCGGCCCCGACATAGTCTGCCGTCCTGTCCAGATCGGCACGCGTCTTGATCGCGACCGCCGCCCAGGTCTCGCGGGCATGGCGGCTGCGGATCGCGGCGACGCGCGCCGGCGGCGTCTTGTGCAGCTGGAGCGCGTCGAGCCGGCCGGCCGCGACCGCCGCGTCGAGCAGCGCGTCGTCGGGGTCGACGAACACGCCGACGCGCCGCACCTGCGCCGGCATGCGCGCGGCGAGCCCGGCCGCACGATCGAAATCTACATTGCGGGGCGAGGCGGCGAAGAACACGAAGCCGACATGGCTCGCGCCGCCGGCGATCGCCGCGTCGAGCGTCGCCGCGGTGGAGAGACCACAGATCTTGGCGGAAGCAGGCATGGCCGCGCGATAGAACAGCGCGGGGATGCAGGCGAGCGGAAAGCGGCGGCGCTCAGCGCACGCTGGGGACGATCACGTAATCGGCGTAGTTCGGGTGCGGATCGCGGCAGCTGCGCTTCTTGCGCAGGCAGCGTTCGCGCTTCTTCTCCCACACCGCCACCGCACGTTCGTAGCGCGATGGCTGGCGCTGCGCCTGCGGTCGCTTCGCCACGGGGCCCGGGACGGGACGGTAGCGCGTGGCGGATGCCGGCGCGTCCGGCGCAGGATGGCCGCCGACGAACTGTGCCGATGCCGGCGACGCCACGAACATCAGCATCGAAATGGCTGCCACCAGCATCACGTTCTCCTTCGCGCCGCGCAATGGAGCGAAGGTGCGATGAACCGGTGCTGAAGAACGGTGCTGGACTTCGCGGCTGCGAACGGGTGAAACATCTTCCGTACGACTTGGTGGCGCCTGGTGCCGCCCGGGGGGATCGGGGAACGGCGGGCGCTGCTTTGCGCCATGGCGGGGTGGAGAACCGGGTCGATGACGAGCGGGCGCTGATGTTCGGAACCACGCTCGTCCTCGCGCTGCGGTCGATCCGGCGGCATCTGTTGCGATCGTGCCTGACGACGCTCGGCCTCGTCATCGGCGTGGCCGCGGTGGTGACGATGGTGACGCTCGGCAACGCCACCGCGGCGGCGGTACAGGCGCAGATCGCCAACCTGGGTACCAACGTGCTCCATCTCCACCCGACCGGGGGCTTCGCACGCGGCGGCGGGGGCCCGCCGCCGCCCGCGTTCAAGCCGGCCGACGTGATCGCGATCGAGCGGCAGATCGCCGGTGTGACCGCGGTCGCCCCGCAGGCGCAGGCGAGCGCAGTCGCGGTCAGGGACGGCAACAACTGGTCGACGACGATCTTCGGCATGAGCAACGCCTATTTCACGGTGCAGCCCTGGCCGCTCGCCGACGGGCGTATCTTCACCCGCGACGAGGAGGAGGGCGGCAAGGCGGTGTGCATCGTCGGCAACACCGTCCGCACCAAGCTGTTCGGCGAGGAGAGCCCGATCGGCCGCCGCTTCCGGCTGGGCGGCGTCTCGTGCCAGGTGGTCGGGCTGCTGACGCCCAAGGGGCAGGCGGGGTTCGGCGGCGGCGACCAGGACGATCACGTCATCATGCCGGTCAAGACGGTCGCGCGCCGCTTCGTCGGCACCCCCGACATTCGCGCGATGCTGGTCGGCGTCGACGCGGCCTATGACAGCGATCAGGTCAAGGATTCGCTCTCCGGCCTGTTGCGCGAGCGGCGGCTGGTGCAGCCGGGGCAGGAGGACAATTTCCTCATCGTCGATCCGAAACAGGTGTCGGAGACGCTGGCCGGCGCCACGACGCTGCTGACGGGCGTCGTCACCGCGGTCGCGGCGATCAGCCTGATCGTCGGCGGCATCGGCATCATGAACATCATGCTGGTTTCGGTGACCGAGCGTACCCGCGAGATCGGTATCCGCCTGGCGATCGGTGCGCTCGCGCACGAGGTGCGGATGCAGTTCCTGGTCGAGGCGGTGGTGCTGTCGTGCCTCGGCGGCGTCATTGGGCTGGTGGTGGCGCAGCTCGCGGTGCTGGCGATCGCACCGGTGATGCAGGTTTCGTGGCGGTTCGATCCTGCGATCAACCTCGTCGCCTTTGTGGTGGCGGCGGCGATCGGCGTGATCTTCGGCTTCGTCCCTGCGCGCCGCGCCGCTGCGCTCAACCCGATCGACGCGCTACGCCACGAGTGAGCGTGCGAGGGGCCTCAGGAGCCCTTCGGACGGGGTGCCGGCGCGGACTTCTGCTCCGGCTGGTCGGCGGGGCGGCAGATCCGCTTCGTCGGCTGGCAGGCGATGCCGATGGTGGAGCATTGCTGCCGACCGGCGACGACCGTGCAGGCACGGCATTGTTGCGGCACGTCGGTGCAGTGTTGCGGGTTGGCCGCGAGCGCGAGAAGCAGGGCGAGCATCGTGACAGGCTGGGCCGCGGCCATCGGCGAGTCAATCGCCGGGGGACGGGGTGCGGCCGTCCGCCGGCTCTTACAGCGTCGCGCCGATCGCGCGGGCGGCCTCGTCGGGATCTTCGGCCTGGGTAATCGGGCGGCCGATCACCAGGATCGAGGCGCCGGCATCCATCGCGGCGCGCGGGGTGACGACGCGCTTCTGGTCGCCGGCCTTGCCCTGCGCGGGGCGGACGCCCGGCACCACGAAGAAGCCGTCGCGCCAGGCGGCGTGCGCCGCGCGCACTTCCTCGCCCGAGCAGACGATGCCGTCGACACCCGCCGACTTGGCGAGTTCGGTGAGCCGGACGACCTGCTCGTGCGGGTCGGCCGGCAGCCCGATCGAGCGCAGGTCGTCGCCGTCCAGGCTGGTGAGCATCGTCACCGCGACCACCTTCGTCCCGGTCGGCGCCGCCGCCTTCGCGTCCTCCAGCATCGCGCGGCCGCCGGCGGCGTGCACGGTCAGGATCGCCGGGTTGAGCGGACGCACCGCCTGGATCGCCTTCGCCACGGTGTTGGGGATGTCGTGGAACTTGAGGTCGAGGAAGATCGGCAGGCCGATCTCCGCCATCTCGCGCACGCCGTGGCGGCCGTTGGCCATGAAGAACTCGAGGCCCAGCTTGATCCCGCCGGCATGGCGGCGGACGCGGGTGGCGATCGCCTTGGTGCGTTCGAGGTCGGGGGTGTCGAGGGCGACGTAGATCGGAGAGGTCATGGATTTCCCTGGGCAGGCGCGGCCGGCACGACGGGGTGCTCGCCCAGCGCATTGTCGGTGACGGGCGTCTCGGCCGCGGGCGTTGCCGGCGCGACCCGCGCGGGCGGGAGGTCGCCGGGCGCGAGCGCGACGGGCGCGGCGGCCTGAGCGGCGCGCAGGTCAGCGAGCGCGCGATCGGTCGCCGCGAGCCGCTGACGCATCCGCCAGCGCGTGGTGACGAGCGCGAGATAGGCCGGCAGGAAGCCGAGCAGGAAGGTGACGATCAGGAGCAGCGGCAGGTTCACGTCCGCCACCACGCTGCCCCACAGCCGCACCGGCACCATCGTCATGTTGTTGAGGCTGAACGCCACCACCACCCCGACGAGCAGCGCCCAGAACAGGGTCTTGAGGAATTGCATGGCCGTGGCCCCCTGGTTGCGGTCGCCGTCTGCTTAAGCGGCGCGCGCGACGCGGGCAAGGGTGGCGCGGCCGGTCGCCCCGGCGGCGACCGGCACCCGGATCAGGCGCGCTCGACCGTCGCCCAGATCGGCAGATGGTCGGACGCGGTCCGCGCCGCGGCGGTGTCGTGGACGCCGGCATCGACGATCTTGAGCTCGGGCGAGGCCATGATCCGGTCGAGCCGACCCACCGGGCGCCGCGCATGGAAGCTGGGGCCCGTCGTGGCGAAGTGGTGATGCCGCGCGAAATCGCGCAGGCAGCCCGACGCCGCGCTCCATTCGTTGAGGTCGCCCATCAGCACCGTCGGCATCTTCTGCGCGGCATTGTCGCAGTGGCTGAGGATCGCCGCCGCCTGCTTGCGCCGCCACAGCCCCGACAGGTCTAGGTGCATTCCCACGACGCGCAGCAGCATGCCGTCGATGCGGATGTCGGCCGACACCGCGCCGCGCGGCTCCAGCGCCGGCAGCTCGATGCGCTCGCAGTCGAGCAGCTGTGCCGACTTGCGGATCAGCAGCCCGTTGCCGTGCCAGCCCATGCTCTGCGCCCGTGCCGCGACCGGCACCGAGCACCAGTCGGTATGCTCCTCCAGCATGTGCGCGGGGATCACCCCCATCCGCTGGCCGAAGCGCCGGTCGCATTCCTGCAGGGCGATCACGTCCGCGTCGATCTCGCGCAGCACCTCCAGCGTGCGCTCGGGGCGGCGGCGCCGGTCGGTGCCGATCGCCTTGCGCATGTTGTAGCTCGCGATCTTGATCATGCAGGGCGCCTGTGAGGAACGGATGTCGGAAAGAAGTCCGGGGGCGCCGAACTGGTTCCGCGTGCGAACCGGATGCGCCTCAGCCGCGCGGCAGGGTGATGGTGGCGAGCAGGCCCCCGCCTTCGCGGTTGGCGAGCGTGATTTCGCCGCCAGCCTCGCGCACGATCGCCTGCGCGAGCGCGAGCCCCAGGCCGATTCCGCCGGTCTCCCGGTTGCGCGAGCTTTCCACCCGCGTGAACGGCTGGAACACCGCCGCCAGCTGCTCTGGCGGGATGCCGGGGCCGCGGTCCGCCACCTCGATGCGGACGCGTGCGGGATCGGCGACCAGCCGGACCTCGGTGGCGCCGGCGTATTTGACGGCGTTCTCGATCAGATTGCGGACGGCGCGGCGCATCAGCGTCGGGCGGATGCGCAGGCGCTGGCGCTCGGCCTCTTCGAACGCCACGTCGGCGCCAAGATCGCGGAAGTCCTCGACCACCGCGTCGACCAGCGCCGCCAGGTCGACGTCGGTCGGCGGCTCGCTCGGCCGCCCGAGCCGCGCGAGCGAGAGGATGTCTTCCAGCGTACGGCTCATCTCGTCGATCGTCTCGGCCATGCGGGTGCGGTCCGCCTCGTCCTCGACCGATTCGATCCGCACCCGCAGTGCGGCGAGCGGCGTGCGCAGGTCATGGCCGATCGCGCCGAGCATCCGGTCCTTTTCCTCCAGCATCGCGCCGACCCGGATGCTCATGCCGTTGAAGGCGCCGATCACCGCGCGCACGTCGCCGGGGCCGGACTCCTCGACCGTGTTGGCGGCCGATCCGGGGCGATAGTCGTGCGCGGCGCGGGTCAGCGCGCGCAGCGGCTTGGAAATGCGGCGGGCAACCCACAGCACCGGCAGCAGCACGAAGCCGTAGAGGATCAGCGTCTGCGCGATCAGCTGCCACACCAGCCCCTGTTGGGTGTTGGGCCAGGGGGTCTCGAGCACCAGCCAGCCGCGCCCCGGAATCTCGGCAGCGACCTGCAGCACCGCGCCGAAGCGACGCAGCCGCTCGGCATAGCCGCGGTCCATCTTCGCCCGCATCCGGGTGCCCGGGACGATGCGGTGGATCGAGGTTTCGATCCGGCCGACGCGAAGCCCGGCATCGGCGAAGGCGCCGCGCACCGCCGCTTCGAACTCGGCATCGCTGGGTGCGGCGTGATCGAGCGGGTTGGCGGAGACGAGGCGTACGCCACGCGGCCGCTCGCCGCGTTGCGCCCGCGGGTCCGGCGTCCGCCCGTCCCGCAGCCGCTCGGCGCCGTCGACCAGCCGGGTCACCGCCGGCACCGTCACCTGTGCGAAGCGCACCGCGTGCCGCTCACGCAGCAGCAGTGCGAAGTTGATCGCCTGCGCCACGAACAGCGCGATCGCGACCAGCAGCGCGATCTGCCCCGAAAGGCTGCGCGGCCACAGCCGGTTCAAAGCCGCGTCACCTCGGTCGCGAGCGTGTAGCCGCCGCCCCACACCGTCTTGATGATCTCCGGGTTCTTGGGGTCGGTCTCGATCTTCTTGCGCAAGCGGCTGATCTGGTTGTCGATCGCGCGGTCGAACGCCGCCGCCTCGCGGCCCTGCGTCAGATCGAGCAGCTGGTCGCGGGTCAGCACCTGGCGCGGGCGGGTGACCAGCGCGTGGAGCAGGTTGTACTCGCCGGTCGATAGCGGCACCGACACGCCTTCACGGTCGACCAGGCTGCGCTCGCCGCTCTTGAGCACCCAGCCGGAGAAGGCGAAGGAGCCGCTCTCGGGTGCATGCTGGCGCACGCCGCCCGATGCCATCCGCCGCAGCACCACCTTGATCCGCGCGGCGAGCTCGCGCGGGGAAAAGGGTTTCACGACATAGTCGTCGGCGCCCATCTCCAGCCCGACGATGCGGTCGGTCTCTTCGGCGCGGGCGGTCAGCAGGATCACCGGCGTGTCGCTGGTCTCGCGCACGTGCCGGCACAGCGACAACCCGTCCTCGCCCGGCATCATGATGTCGAGCACGATGAGGTCGATCGCATAGGCGGCGAGGCGCGCGCGGGCACCCTCGGCATCGCCGGCCTGGGTGACGCGGAAGCCCTGCTTGGTGAGATACTGGGCGAGCGGCTCGCGGATCGAGCGTTCGTCGTCGACGAGCAGCAGATGGGGGATGTCGGCCATGACTGCGGACCTATCACGCTCGGGCACCGGGGCGACAGTGCAGGAGAAGACCGGGCAGGCGCCCCCCCGCCCGGCCGGTGGTTCAAGCGATCACTTACGCGCGCCGTCCGTCGGGGCCGGCGGAGCGCCCTTGTGCCCGGCCCGCGCGCCCATTCGCGCCTTCATCGCCTCGCGCTCGGCGGCATCGATGCGGCCGTCGCGATTGGCGTCGACCCGATCGAAGTGCGCGAGCGCCGCGGCCCGGAACTCGGCGCGATCGACGGCGCCGTCCCGGTTGGCGTCGGCCCGTGCCAGCATGCGCGCGCCCATGCCCATCCGCATGCCGCCGGCGCGCTTGCCGCGTGCGGGCTTGTCGATGCGGCCGTCGCGGTCGGTCTGGAGCGGCTGGACGGCGCCGGGAGGGGGCGGCGGCGGTGTCTCGCCGGACGCGGCGCCCGGGCCGCGGCGGTGCCGCGGGCGCACCTCGTCCTTGTCGATGCGGCCGTTCCGGTTGCGGTCGATACGGTCGAAATGTCGATCGGCGGCGGCGGTCGCTTCCTCGCGGGTGACGACGCCGTCGTTGTTCGCATCCAGCATCGCCATCGGACCGGGGCGACGCTGGGGCTGGTTGTCCTGCGCACCGGCGTGCGCGACGCCGGTCAGCATGGTGGCACCGAGCGCGGCGGCAACTACGAACTTCTTCATCTGAGAGCCTTTTGCGTTCCTGGCCGCGGCGCGATGCCGCGGCGATGCTGTGCTTTTGCGCGCCGGCTGTCGCAACGCTGTGTCGTCGGCGGAGAGAAGTGTCGCAATTTGTCGCCCGCGGCTTAGCGCCGTCCGGTCGCCGCGGTCTGGCCGAACAGGTGGCGGCGGGTTTCCTCGCTCATCTCGGTGCCGGCGCTCACCTGCTCGCCGATCGCATAGGCGCGCTCGGTCGCTGGGCGGGCGCGGATCGCCTCGAACCAGCGCTGGAGGTTGGGGAAGTCGGCGAGCTTCTGCCCCTGCGCCTCGTGCGGCACGATCCAGGGATAAGCGGCCATGTCCGCCACCGAATAGTCTCCGGCGATGAAGTCGCGTCCCGCCAGGCGCCGGTCGAGCACGCCGTAGAGCCGGTTGGTCTCGTTGACGTAGCGATCGATCGCATAGGGAATCTTCTCGGGCGCGTAGCGGCTGAAATGATGGTTCTGGCCGAGCATCGGCCCGAGACCGCCCATCTGCCACATCAGCCACTGCGTCTGCTCGACCCGCGTGCGCAGGTCCGGCCCGAGGAAGCGGCCGGTCTTCTCGGCCAGGTACAGCAGGATCGCGCCCGATTCGAAGAGGCTGATCGGCGCACCGCCGTCGGCCGGGTCGCCGTCGACGATGGCCGGCATGCGGTTGTTGGGCGCGATCTTGAGGAAATCGGGGGCGAACTGCTCGCCCTTGCCGATGTTCACCGGGTGGATCGTGTAGGGGAGGCCGGTCTCCTCCAAGAACAGCGTGATCTTGTGCCCGTTCGGGGTGGGCCAATAGTGAAGGTCGATCATCGGCGGGGCTCCTTTGCGGACGTGGTCCGGGAGATGGGCGGGCAGGGGAGGGCGCGCAACCCGGGGAACAGCCCGGCGCCGAGCGCGTATGGGATGCATGCGGCCGTGGTCGCGACCCTGCCACGGGAGAACGCCATGACCCCCGATACGTCGCAGATGCTGGGCACCCGGCCCGCCGACGATCTCGACGGCGCGGCGCTCGAACGCTGGATGCGGCAGGCGGTCGGCGACTTCGAAGGGCCGCTCGGCTACGTCCGCTTCGCCGGCGGCCACCGCAATCCAACCTACCGTATCGACGCCCCGCACGCCGCCTGGGTGCTGCGCCGCCGCCCCTCGGCAGCGGAAGACGCCGTCCCGTCGCTGGCGCGCGAATACCGGCTGCTCCAAGCGCTGACGGCGGCCGGCTACCCCGTGCCGCGCCCGATGGCGCTGTGCGAGGACCCGGAGGTGCTCGGCGAGCCCTTCCTCCTGATGGAGCTGATCGAGGGGCGGACGCTGTGGGACGAGTCGATGCCCGGCATGACCCCTGCGCATCGCCGCGAGCATTTCGACGCTTGGATCGACGCGCTCGCCGCGCTGCACGCGATCGACCCGGCACCGCTTGCGCTGGAGACCGCCGGCTTCGCCGAGTGCCGGCTGGAGAAAAAGCTCGCCCATTGGACCCGCAAGGCCGAGGGGACGGCCAGCACCGAGCTGGCGCGGCTCGCATCCTGGCTGCCCGCGGCGATGCCCGAGCGGGAGGAGCCGGCGATCGTCCACGGCGACTTCCGCCTCCAGAACCTGGTGTTCGCGCCCGAGGGCCCGTGCGTTGCCGCCGTTCTCGACTGGGACAAGGCGGGGCTCGGCGACCTGCGCATCGACCTCGCCTATGTGCTCGCGCGCTGGACGACGGGGAGCGAGGCGAACCCCGCGCTGGAGGAACTGGCCGACCCCGAGTGCGGCATCCCAACCGCCGACGAACTGGTCGCACGCTATTGCCGGTCGAGCGGGCGCGACGGGGTGGCGGGCCTGGATTGGCACCTGGCCTACACGCTGTTCCGGCTCGCGCTGGTCGCGCAGAAGCGCGATCCGGCAGCGGTGGCGACGCTGGCGCGGACCGGCTGGCACCACGCCGAGCGTGCCGGCGCCTAGCCGCGCTTGCGGATCAGCCCCTCCTGCGCGACGCTCGCCACCAGCCGGCCGTCGCGCGTGAAGATCCGCCCGCGGTTGAACCCGCGCCCGTGCCCCGCCCAGGGGCTGTCGGTGGCGTAGAGCAGCCAGTCGTCGAAGCGGAACGGCTCGTGCAGCCACAGAGCGTGGTCGAGGCTCGCCGTCTGCATCCGCGGATCGCCCAGCCGCACCGAATGCGGCATCATCGAGGTGCCGAGCAGCAGCATGTCGCTGGCATAGGCGAGCACCGCGCGGTGCAGCACCGGATCGTCGGGCAGGGGCGCGACGGTGCGGAACCAGGCGTGCTGCACCGGCGGACGCGGTTCTGAGCGCAGCCAGTCGCCCGGCGCCACCGGCCGCACCTCGATCGGCCGCGGCTGCGCGAGGAAGCGGCGCACCGGGTCCGACAGCTCGCCCGCCATCGATTGCTGGACCTCCGCTTCGGAGCCGAGCGCCTCGGGCGCGGGGACGTCGGGCATGTCGTCCTGATGGTGCAGCCCGTCCTCGGCGTGCTGGAACGAAGCGGCGAGCACCAGGATCGGCTGTCCCCGCTGGAGCGCTAGCACGCGGCGGGTGGCGAAGCTGCGTCCCTCGAAATCGCGCGTCACCTGGAAGACGATGGGATGCTCGGCGTCGCCGGCGCGCATGAAATAGGCGTGGAGCGAGTGCGCGACCTTGTCCTCGACCGAGCGCTGCGCCGCCTGCAGCGCCTGGCCGATCACTTGGCCGCCGAACACGCGGCCGGTGCCGCCGGGCTGGCGCGCGCCGCGATAGAGATCGGTGTCGAGTTGTTCGAGATCGAGCAGCGCGACGAGCTGGTCGACCAGCAATTGGGGCGTGAGCGTCATCGGGAGACCGTTCCTTCCTGTCCGCCCCAATAGGCACGCGCTTGACGTATTCGGCAAGCACCAATCCGCCCGCGTGCCTTGACGCTGGGCCGCGTGCCGGCTTCAAGCCGCGGCGTGGGGACAGGACAACCGATCGACGCGGCGCACGGATCCGGCTGGCCGCGCTGCACGCTTGCCGAGGCGACGGCGCAGCTCACCGCGCCGGGCGCGCGGTTCGAGATGGAGACGGTGGCGATCGGCGGCGTGCCGACCCGCACCTGGAAGCACGCGCCGCGCAGCCTTGCGGCGCTCGCCGCGGCATCGCGCGCGCATGGCGAGCGGACGTTCCTGATCCACGAGGGCGATCGCGTCAGCTTCGAGGCGAGCTATCGCGCGGTAACGGTGCTCGCCGCCGCGCTGGCCGCACGAGGGGTGGGCAAGGGCGATCGGGTCGCGATCGCGATGCGCAACCGTCCGCAATGGCCGATCGCGCTGATGGCGATCGCCAGCCTGGGCGCGATCGCGGTGCCGCTCAACGCCTGGTGGACGGGGGGCGAACTCGCCTTCGCGCTCGCCGACACCGGTGCGCGGCTGCTGATCGCCGATGCGCGGCGCCACGAGCGGCTGCTCGACCGCTATGCCGACTTGCCTGCGCTGGAAGCGGTGCTGGTTGCGGTGGCGCGCACGCCGCCGACGGGCCGCGCCGAGCCGCTGGAGGCGCTGATCGGCTCGCCAGGCGACTGGGCGCAATTGCCGGAAACCGCCTTTCCGGACGTGGAGATCGCGCCCGACGACCCGGTGACGATCTTCTACACCAGCGGCACCACCGGCGGGCCGAAGGGGGCGCTCGGCACCCACCGCAACCTGATGAGCAATATCCTGTCGGCGGGGTTCGTCGCCGCGCGGACGCTGCTGCGTCGTGGCGAGCCGCTGCCGGTGCAGTCGGCGGCGCAGACGGTACTGCTGCCGATCCCGCTGTTCCACGTCACCGCGTGCAGCGCCTTCCTGATGCCGGCGATCGCCACCGGCGGCACGCTGGTGCTGATGCGTAAATGGGACGCCGAAGCGGCGATGGCGCTGATCGAGCGCGAGCGGATCGAGGCGATCGGCGGCGTGCCGACGATCGCCTGGCAGCTGCTCGAGCATCCGGCACGCACCCGCTACGACCTCTCGTCGCTGGTGCGGATCGCCTATGGCGGCGCACCGGCCGCCCCGGCGCTCGCCCAGCGCATCCGCAGCACGTTCGGCGCCTTCCCCAGCAACGGCTGGGGCATGACCGAGACGATGGCTACCGTCGCGAGCAACGCTGCCGAGGAGTATCTCGCCCGGCCGACAAGCTGCGGTCCGCCGGTCGCCACCGCCGACCTCAAGGTCCTCTCCCCCGACGGCGGCGGGCTGGTTCCGGCGGGCGCGGTCGGCGAGTTGTGGGCGCGGGGGCCGATGGTGGTGCGCGGCTATTGGAACCGGCCGGCGGAGACCGCGGCGAGCTTCGTCGACGGCTGGGTGCGTACCGGCGACCTGGCGCGGATCGACGCGGACGGTTTCTGCCACATCGTCGACCGCCTGAAGGACGTGGTGATCCGCGGCGGCGAGAACATCTATGCCTCGGAGGTCGAGGACGTGCTCTACGCCCACCCCGCCGTCACCGACTGCGCGCTGGTCGGCGTGCCGCACCGCACGCTGGGCGAGGAGCCCGCGGCGGTGGTGCACCTTGCGCCGGGCACCCATGCCGATGCGGCCGAACTGCAGGATTGGGTCCGCGCGCGCCTCGCCGACTACAAGGTGCCGGTGGCGATCCGCTTCGCCGCCGAGACGCTGCCGCGCAACGCCAACGGCAAGATCCTGAAGGCGCGGCTACGCGCTCTGTTCGCGGCGGCCGATCAGCCCGCGGCCGGATCGTAGCTGCCGAAGGTCCAGACGTTCCCCTCCGGATCGCGCGCGCTGTAGCTGCGGCCGCCGTAGGGCTGGTCCTCGGGCGGCAGGAAGATGTCGGCGCCCGCTGCCGCCGCGGTCGCGGCATGACCGTCGACATCGTCGATCACCAGATAGAGCGACTGGGTGACGCCGCCGGCCTCCGCAGCGGTGCGCGTGCGCGAGGCGCGGACGAACGGCGTGTCGGCGACCGTCGACAGCATCACCAGATACCCGTTCCAGGCGAGTTCGGCATGGTCGATCCGGTCGGGATCCTCTGGGTTGGCGTAGACCGCATGACGGGTGAAGCCGAACGCGCTGCAGAGGAAGTCGATCGCGGCGGGCGCATCGGCGTAGCGCAGTACCGGGATGAGGGCGGGACGAACGGGCATGGCCTGTCTCCGTAACGCGGCGCGGCGCCGCGGGGAGGATGCTACGCCTTTCGATGGACGATGGGAATGTGTCGCGGGCGTCGATCCTGCCGCGGGAGACCCCAGCGTTCGCTGGGGTGACGGGGGAGGGGTGACACGTGACGGGGAGGGGAGAGCCGTCATGCCAGCGGAGGCTGGCATCTCCAGCCGCACACGCGACTCCGGCGACCGCTCCCGCTACGCCAGCGTCTCGTCGTCGCGGTACTTGATCTGCAGATAGCGGTTGCGCGTCGCCAGGCTGTCGAGGTCGCCCTGCGCCAGCTGCCGGCTCATCTCGGCGAGTTCCTCGTCGATCAGCGTCAGCCCCTCGACCAGCTGCTCGTCCGGGGTGCGGCCGTTGCGCTCGACGCGGCGCAGCGGCTCGGGCACGCGCTGGTAGCCGCGCACCAGTTCGGGCAATTGCTCGCCGACCAGCTTGCGCACTTCGGCAGCTGCCGGCTCGCGCTCGTCGAGCGTGCCGAGCTGCTGGCCGAGCGCATCGAGCCGCACGCCGATCGAGTCGGTCAGCGTCCGTGCCGGAGCGGGAAGGGCGGGGCGCTGCGTCTCCAGCCAGCGCTCGGTCTGCTGCGGCAGCGCCTTGAGCGGCGCGGCGGCGAAGGTCTCGGGCGTGGCGGCGCGCACGACCGGAAAGACCGCGAACAGCGCGGTGGCGGCGATCAGCAGCGCCATCACCAGCATCGCCCCGCCGATGCCCAGCGGCACGAACCAGCCGATCACCAGCGCGCCGATCAGGATCGCCGCGTCGGCGGCGGCGATGCGGCCGAGCCGGCGAAGCACCTCGGCCTCGCGCCGGCGCTTGCCGCGCTGCGCGCCCGACCGGTAGCGGTCGCGCGACCGCTCCAGCACCTCGGTCGATCGGGCGATTTGGTGGTCGACTTCGCTCTGCATCGCAGTTCCTTACAGCGCCTCGAGCTTGAAGGTCTCGCTGCCGCCGCCGGCGTTCTGCGCCGCGCCCTCGGCCCGTGCGATATAGCCCTTCGACCGCTCGACCTCGTTCGACAGCGTGTCGACGGTGCTCTTCATGCTGTCGAGCGCCTTGAGCTTGAACGTGTCGATCGCGTCCATCGTGTCGTAGATGTTCTGGAACGCGCGCTGCAGCGTTTCGACCGGGATCGCCGAGGCGGCGGCCTGCTCGTGGATCTGCGCGGTCTGCGACTTGAGCAGCTTGCCGGTCGAATCGATGATGTTGGCGGTGGTCGTGTTGAGCGCGGTGATCTGGTCGAGCACCAGCTTCTGGTTGGTGAGCGCCTGCGCCACCGTCACTGCCGTCCGCAGCGCGCCGACCGTCGTGGTGGAGGCGCGGTCGACGCCCTTCACCAGTTCGACGTTGTTCTTCTTGACCAGATCGAGCGCCAGATAGCCCTGTACCGTCACCGCCATCTGGGTGAGCAGGTCCTGGCTGCGCTGGCGGACGTAGAACAGCGCCGTCTCTCGGATCGCCTTGGCCTTGGCCGGATCGCTGTGGTCCAGATCGTTGGCCCGATCCTCCAGCTTGCGGTCCATTTCCTTGGACAGATAGATCATCTGCTCCAGCCGGCCCATCGCCGCCCACAGGTTCTGCCGTTCGACGTCGATCGCGGCATTGTCCATCAGCAGCTCGTCCTTGCCGGACTGGAGGCTCTTGAGGATCTGCGCGATGTGGGTCTGCGAGCTTTTGTAGCTGTCGAAATAGTCGCGCATCTTGTTGCCGAAGGGCAGGATGCCGAACAGCTTCTTGGGCGCGAGCAGATTGCCCTGCTTGCCGGGATCCAGGTCCTCGATCGTGCGGCGCAGCTGCGCTAGGTCCGCGCCGACGCCGGACTCCTGGTCCATCGCCTTGATCGGCCGGTCGAGGAACCGGTTCGACTGGCCCGCCGCCTCGCGGATCTCGCGCGCGCCCATGTTGGTGATCGCATCGACGCGCTTGCCGAACTCCGGCGAGTTCACGTCCTGCGCGATCAGGTCGTCGATGAAGCTGTCGACGCGGGTCTCCAGCTCGGACTTCTTGGTGTCGTCGACCGGCACCAGCCCGGCGGCCTTGGCGGGCGCGACGGCGGGCACGGGATCGGGCGCTTCGAGCTTCAGCTCCTGTTCCGTCACCTGCGTCGCCATATCGTCTCCTGTCGTTGCCGCTTCAGGATAGTTGCTTGCCGCCGCCGTGCAAGTGTACCAGGGAAATAACACGCATCGGGCAAGGGGGAAGAATTGCTGACGCTGTTGATCGGGGCTGCGCTCGCGCTCGGCCCGGCGGAGGCGCCGCGATCCGACGATCCGCTCGCGGCGGAGCGGGCGACGCGCGATGCGGAAGGCATAGTGGTGTCGACCAGCCCGGCGGGCGCCCCGCCGACCGCCGAGCAGATCCATCGCGCCTATCTCGATGGCGCGAGCGCTGGCGTGCGGGTGTTCAGTCCGGAGCGGTTGCGCACGCGGCGCATGCTGGGGACGCGGTGGTCGAACCGGACGACGCCTACGCTCGAGCAGGCTGCGGATACCTGGCGGTCGTCGGAAGAACCGCATCCGAGTTGCGCGTCCCGCGTCCTGCGCTCGATGCGCTGTTCCCGCGAAGCCCGCTCGGACGCGGTGCTCTGGTAGCGAACCGTGCGGCGCGAATGGACGACGATCTAGTTGGTCGGTAGCGCCCGGACGCCGCCGTTTGGTCGTTTGATCTTTCCGCAGCGCGGCAAATAGGCTAAGGGCCGCGCCGAAACCGCCCGCGCGTCGCGTAGGCCACTTCCGGGAAATTCAATGAGCCTGCGCAACATCGCCATCATCGCGCACGTCGATCATGGCAAAACCACTCTCGTCGATCAGCTCTTCCGCCAGTCCGGCACCTTCCGCGACAACCAGCGCGTCGAAGAGCGCGCGATGGACTCGAACGATCTCGAGAAGGAGCGCGGGATCACCATTCTCGCCAAGCCGACCTCGGTCGAGTGGGCGCCTCCGGGCGGCGGCGAGAGCGTGCGCATCAACATCGTCGACACCCCCGGCCACGCCGACTTCGGCGGCGAGGTGGAGCGCATCCTGTCGATGGTAGACGGCGTCATCCTGCTGGTCGACTCGTCGGAAGGCGCGATGCCGCAGACGAAGTTCGTGACGGGCAAGGCGCTGAAGCTCGGCCTGCGCCCGATCGTGGTTGTCAACAAGATCGACCGCGCCGACAGCCGCGTGCAGGAAGTGCTCGACGAGGTGTTCGACCTGTTCGTCAGCCTGGAAGCGACCGACGAGCAGCTCGACTTCCCGGTGCTCTACGCCTCGGGCCGCAACGGCTATGCCTCGGACGATGCCGATGCGCGTGAAGGCACGCTCCAGCCGCTGTTCGAGAAGATCGTCGACCACGTCCCGCCGCCGTCGCTGGACGAGAACGCACCGTTCAGCTTCCTGGTGACCCTGCTCGACCGCGACAACTTCCTGGGCCGCATCCTCACCGGCCGCGTCCAGTCGGGCACGGTGAAGCTCAACCAGCCGATCCACGCGCTCGACATGCAAGGCAACGTGATCGAGACCGGCCGCGCGTCGAAGATCATGACCTTCCAGGGTCTTGAGCGCGTCCCGACCGAAGAGGCGCGCGCCGGCGACATCATCAGCCTCGCTGGCCTGACCGTCGCGACCGTGTCGAACACCATTGCCGACACCTCGGTCAGCGAGCCGATCCAGGCGCAGCCGATCGATCCGCCGACGCTGTCGATGCGCTTCGCCGTCAACGATTCGCCGATGGCGGGTCGCGAGGGCACGAAGGTGACGTCGCGCATGATCCGCGACCGCCTGTTCCGCGAGGCGGAGTCGAACGTGGCGATCAAGGTGACCGAGGCGGCCGACAAGGACAGCTTCGAAGTCGCCGGCCGCGGCGAGCTCCAGCTCGGCGTGCTGATCGAGACGATGCGCCGCGAGGGCTTTGAGCTTGGCATCAGCCGCCCGCGCGTGCTGTTCGGCGAGGACGAAGACGGCAAGAAGACCGAGCCGTACGAGACCGTCGTGATCGACGTGGACGAGGAATTCTCGGGCACGGTCGTCGACAAGATGAACCAGCGCAAGGCGGAGATGACCGACATGCGTCCGTCGGGTGGCGGCAAGACCCGCATCACCTTCTCGGCGCCGTCGCGCGGCCTGATCGGCTATCACGGCGAGTTCCTGTCCGACACCCGCGGCACCGGCATCATGAACCGGCTGTTCGAGAAGTACGGCCCCCACAAGGGCCAGATCGAGGGCCGCAAGAATGGCGTGCTGATCTCCAACGGCGCCGGCGAGGCCCAGGGCTATGCACTCGGGCCGCTCGAGGACCGCGGCATCCTGTTCGTCGGCCACGGCGAAGCGCTCTACGAGGGCATGATCATCGGCGAGAACGCCAAGACGGATGACCTCGAGGTCAATCCGATGAAGGCGAAGCAGCTCACCAACTTCCGCGCCTCGGGCGGGAAGGACGACGCCGTCCGCCTGACCCCGCCGAAGAAGATGACGCTGGAGCAGG
Organism: Sphingomonas mangrovi; assembly: GCF_047975845.1. Lineage (NCBI taxonomy): Bacteria > Pseudomonadati > Pseudomonadota > Alphaproteobacteria > Sphingomonadales > Sphingomonadaceae > Sphingomonas > Sphingomonas mangrovi. Next base: position 117,906 of record NZ_JBIUCZ010000004.1, read on the forward strand.
CGATCGCCTATATCGACGACGACGAGATGGTCGAAGTCACCCCGACCAAGATCCGGCTGCGCAAGCGTCACCTCGATCCGCACGAGCGCAAGCGCGCCTCGCGCGCCAAGGCGGCCTGATCGGCATCGCCCGAAAGCGGCAAGAAGAACGGCGTCGGATGCATCTGCATCCGGCGCCTTTTTCTTTGGGCGCGTGCCGGCTGCTCGCGGTGTTTTGAGCGCCGGATCGGTTCTTTCATCCGCGCTTAACCCGCATCGGGGAGTGGCTGGAGCCCTCTACCAGCCGCAGGGGTGCGTCCGTCTTGCCGGGTCTTCTGTTCGCCGTCCTCGGCGTCTTGTTCCAAGCGCCGGCCGCGCCGCCTCGCGCGCTGGTCCCGCCGCCGCAGCCGTCGCCGCAGGCGGTCTGCGCCACGGCCAGTTGGGTCGAGGCTGGTCGCGACGGCGAGGCGACGCCGCGGACGACCACCGTCTGCGGCGCGGACCTGCCGGTGCGACCATCGACTCCGGCCGAGCCCGAGCGGGAGCCGCGGCGATGAACCGCATGCCGCTGCGGCTGCTGTGCCGGCTTCTCGGCGTCGTGCTGGCGTTCGTCGCCGTGCCGGCATCCGCCTGTACAGTGACCAAGACGCGCGAGGCCGCCATCGGCAGCTATTCGCAGCGCGCGGTTCAGCAGCGGGCGGTCCCAGCGCTGCGCACCTTTGCCGGCCTCCAGTGCCCGCCGACGCTGCTCGTTCTGCTGGGCACGAAGGCGCTGCGTGGCACCTTCACCAGCGCCAACGCGGCCGGCAGCACCACCGCGGCCCTTCGACTGGTTCGTAGCGACGGACAGGCGGCAGTCGCTTATACCGCCTCCGCCGGCCCCGACGGCACGGCACCGTTCGCGCAGGGCAAGACGGTCGACTATGCCCAGAACAAGCTGCTCGACGTGCTCGGGCTGCTGGGAGGGGACACGGTCGCCCTGCCGATCTTCGTCACGCCCGCCGCGACCAGCCTGCCGCCGGTCGGCGTCTACAAAGACACCATCACGCTCGCCTGGGACTGGCACCTCTGCTCGCTGGTGGACGCCCCGGTAGTCGGGTGCGTTGGTGAGTTGGACGAAGGCATCGGCAAGACCGTCCTCACCGTCACGCTGACGGTCACCGAGTTCCGGGCGACGCTGTCGATGACATCGGCGACGACGTGGGATCCGGTCCACGAGACCCGCAATCCGCGCGACCTTCCCGAGAGCCGTCGTGCGGTCTCGGTCGCGTTCGGCAATCCTGACATCGTGCCGCTCGAAAGCGGTACGATCGACATCGTCGTGCCTACCCCGACCGGGACCATTCTCGCGCTCGACGGGGACAAGGCGACGCCGGGGCCGGCAATCCGTCTGGTGCAGGGCTCGACGTCTTCCGGGCTGGCCGCCAGCTACAATGGGCCCACCGACCCGAGCGATGACGTCGAGTTCTCCACGAGCCCGCCGAGCGTTCCGGCGGACAAGCGCGACTGGAGCTATCTGCCGGCCGGGGACGCGGCGTCCGAAGTCGCCGTCACCTTCGTTCGCGTCCGCGCCAGGGGGGCGATGGCCGCACGGTCGAGCTTCGCTGCGCGCGTGCCCTATCGCATCCCGCCGCCGCCGAGCAACTAGCCGAGGGCGGCGGCTATGCACCCGCGGCGACCGATAAACCCCCTCTGAACAAGCGGTTAGCGGCGGGTTCAGCCACGCTGCGTTACGGTCCTCGTCACCGTCGCCTCTCGTGCGTTGAGGCGGACGCGCGCGGAGAGGAGATGTCGATGAAGACCCTGTTGAAGAAAGCCGGCCTCGGCGTGGCGCTGGCTGCCACCGCCCTGACCGCCGCGGCGCCGGCGGAGGCGCAGCGCTATCGCGGCGGCTATTATCCGCGCTACCACCATCATCACGGCCGCAGCTCGGCCGGGCCCGCGCTGGCGGCCGGTGTCATCGGTGTGGTGCTCGGCGCGGCGCTGGCGTCCAGCGCCAACGACCGCCCGTATCGCGAGCGCTACTACCGCGATCGCGGCTACGCCTACGACTATGACGACCGCTATTATCGGGAGCGCGGTTATTATCCCGCCGACGGCTATTACGCCTATCGCTATCGCGACGATCGCCGCTGCTGGGACGAGCGCCGCTTCGACCCCTACTACGGCCACCCGGTTCGCGTGCGCGTCTGCAACTGACCGGCGAACGGCGGCGCGGGGCAGGGGCTCCGCGCCGCTTTTTTGTTGGCGCGGGAGGCGTTTTGCGCCATGCGGCCGCGCATGAGCGATACACCCCCCGACCACCTCTCGATCAACCCGCGCAGCCCGCACTTCGACCAGGAGGTGCTCCAGCGCGGCGTCGGCATCCGCTTCAAGGGCGTCGAGCGCCACGACGTCGAGGAATATTCGATGTCCGAGGGCTGGATCCGCGTCGCGCTCGGCAAGAAGGTCGATCGCCACGGTCAGCCGCTGACGATCAAGCTCAGCGGCCCGGTGGAGGCCTGGTTCCAGACCGGGACCGAAGAGGACACCGCCGAAGACGCGCAGGACTGAACGAAAAAGGGCCACCGCGACGGTGGCCCTTCTCGTATCGGCGGTGGGCGTCGCGCCTCAGTGAACGAACCGCGCCACTACGTCGCGATAGGAGCGGCTGACCTTCACCTGCGCGCCCGAATCGAGCACCAGGAAGCACTCGCCGTTGGTGTGCGGCTTCACCTGCTTGACCAAGTCCAGGTTGACGATGGTCGAACGGTGGACGCGCTGGAAACGACGCGGGTCGAGCCGCTTCTCCAGGTCCTTCATCGTCTCGCGCAGGATCAGCGTGTTGTCGCCGGTGTAGATGCACATGTAGTCGCCGGCGGCGTCGATGCGCTCGATCGTGTCGACGTCGACGCGGAAGATCTGGCCGCGATCCTTGATGTTGATGAGCTTCTCGAAGCGGCTGGCGTTGACCGCCTCGCTGCCGTCGGTCAGCGTCTCCGCGGCTTCCGGCGCGACCTCGGCGAGCACTTCCTTCAGACGATCGACCTCGGCCTGGCCGCGCTTCTCGGAGAGGCGCTGGCGGACGCGGTCGAGCGTGTCGGCGAGGCGAGAGTCATCCACGGGCTTCATCAGGTAATCGACCGCCTGCGCCTCGAACGCGCGCAGCGCGTGGTCGGAATAGGCGGTGACGAACACCACCAGCGGCGGCTCGACCTCCATCAGTCCCTGCACCACCGAGAAGCCGTCGAAGCCGGGCATCTGGATGTCGAGAAACACGAGGTCGGGCTTGTGCGTCTTGATCGAGCGGATGGCCTCGCGGCCATTGACGCACTTGTCGACGATCTCGACGTCCTCATGCGCCTGGAGCCGCAGCTCCAGACCCTGGATCGCCAGGGGTTCGTCGTCGACTAGGATGGTACGGATGGTCATGCAGCCTCTCGCGTGCGTTCCTCGACCTGGAACGGAATTTCGATCTCGACGCTGAACCCGCTGCCCGGAATCGACCGGGTGTCGAGCCGATGGTCTGCACCATAGGCCTGCGCCAGTCGCTCGCGGATGTTTGCCAGTCCCACGCCGGTCGACAAGGTCGGACGCCGCGACGCCTCGTTCAAGCCCGGGCCGGTATCCGAAACGCCAATCTGCACCCGTTCCCCGGCGAGCCGAGCGGTGACGGCGATCTCGGCCCCCTCTTCCTTAGGCGTGACGGCATATTTGATCGCGTTCTCGACCAGCGGCTGGAGCAGCAGCGAGGGGAGGCGCGCGTGGACGACGCGGGGATCGATCTCGAAGCTGGTCTGCAGCCGCTCCTCGAAGCGCATCTTCTCGATGTCGAGGTAGAGCTTCAGCGTCTCGACCTCCTGCGCCAGCGTCACATGCGCGGTCGGTTCGTTGGCGAGCGTGTAGCGCAGGAACGACGACAGCCGGGAAAGCATCACGTTCGCGCGCTCGGTTTGCTTCAACAGCACCAGCGTCGAGATCGAGTTGAGCGTGTTGAACAGGAAATGCGGGTTCAGCTGGTAGCGCAGCATCGCCAGCTGCGCCGACGACGCCTGGTTCTCCAGCGCCTGCATCGCGCGGGTCTGCTGCTCGACGACCAGATAGAAATTGATGCCGAAATACAGCGCCGACCAGCCCGCCAGCACCGTGAAGGTGAGGAAGACGAGCCCCGGCAGCAGCGAGAGGTCGAGCGCGGCCGTCTGCCCGGTCGAACGGAACAGCGAGAAGGTGTAGGTCTCGATCACGGCGTAGATCAGCGTCGCGGCGAACAGCGTCAGCAGCGTGCAGACGATCGCCCACAGCCGCGGCAGCCGCCGGTAGCTGCCGTAGAGCACCGACATGAGCAGCGTCAGGCAGTAGCCGACGATCGCTTCGACGATGACGCCCAGGATCACCTTGGTCGCCGACGGCGCGTTGAACACGCTGGCGACAGTGCGCAGCAGCAGATAGCCGCTCCACCCCGCCGCCTGCAGGATCCAGAACGCACGGCTCTTCTCTTCGAAGAACGGGCGCGAGAACAGGGAAGACACGGCGGACATCGGCTCCGCCCTTACTGCGGCTCGACTTGCCGCGAAAGAGCGCCGCGGGCGGTACACCCCGCCAAAAAGCGAAACCGCCGCTCCCCGGGGTGGGGAGCGGCGGCTTCTCTAGCGTCGGGAAAGTTCGCGATTAGAAAGCGAACACGACCGATCCGCTCACTGCGCGGGGCGCACCGAACTGCACGAACGGAACGGTCGTGTTGTTCGAGCTGCCGCTGATGTAGCCGACGTAGAACTCGTTGAAGAGGTTCGACACGTTCAGCTGGAAGAACGTCTTTTCGAGGCCGAGCTTCTCGAGCGAGAAGCGGGCGTCGAGATCGACCAATGTGTAGCCATCCACCTTTGCCGGGAAGACATCGGTCACGGCGCCGCCGATGGTCTGCACCAGCGGCTCGTTGATGTCGTTGATGAAGCGCGGGCCGGTGTACTTCACCTGCGCACCCAGTTCGACCGGGCCGAGGGTGCCCTGCAGGCGGCCGCCGACGGTCCACTTGGACAGGCCGGACTCCTGCTTCCCGCCGGTCGGCAGGAAAGTGTTCGCGCCGGTCTGCAGATCGTCCTGGATCTCCGAGTTCAGGTACGAACCGAAGACATAGGCGGTGATCTCCCGGATCGGCTGCACCGAGATGCTGCCGTCGAAGCCGTAGCGATCGACCTTGCCGATGTTTCGCGACACGCTCTCACCAAGCTCCGCATCGAACGCTGTTGCGATGCGGTTTTTGAACTTGATGTAGTAGCCGCCCAGCTGCGCCGTCACGATACCGGAGCGGTAGCGTAGACCCAGGTCGAAGCTGTCGGTGGTCTCCGGAGCCGGATCGGCACCCTCCACGCCATCATTGAAGTAGAGCGCGCTGTACAGCGTGTCGGTGCTCGGAACCGAAAGCCCCTTCGCATAGCTGGCGAAGATGCTCGCCTGCGGCGTGAAGTTGTAGGTCAGGCCGACGTTCGGGAGTGCACGATCATACTTATAGTCTCGCGAGCGCGGTGCCGCGTAGCGGCCATTCGCGGCGGCATAGGCAGCCGCGTTGTCCGAAGAGATACAGTCCACGTTGCCGTTCGCTGCGGTGGTGAAGCAGTTCTGGTTCAGATCGCGCTTGTAGAACGGTACGCGCAGGCCGAGATCGAGCACGAGGTTGTTCTCGAGGAACTCGCCGCGATACTGGCCCGAGACCTGGTTCAGGATCGCGTAAGACTTACGATCGCGCTTCTGAACCACGTTGCCGTCCACATCGGTGATCGGGTCGTTGATCGGGAACACGTCGAACGGTTCGCCGTTGCTGTACAGGAAGCCGGTCTCGCCGGTCTGGCGATGCCGCGCGCGGTCGTAGGTGTACGCCAGGCGAACGCGATGGTCGGCGTTGATCTGATAGACCAGGTTCGAGATCACCATGTAGCGGTGAGTCTGCGTCTGGCTCGGCGCCAGCAGGCGCACCGTGTCGAGGATGTCACCGTCGCCGTTCAGATCACGGCCGTAGTAGTAGTTGTTGCCGCTGAAGCCGTAGAAGGTCTGGCCGTTGATGACGCGACCTTGCTCGGTGCCGACGACCGTGCCGCCGCCGTTCGCCTTGGTGTACTGATAGCTTGGGTCGACCGTCAGCGTCAGGCCGTCAGCCAGCGTGACGCGCGACGTACCGCGGACGTTGCCGGTGTTCGACGGGTTGTAGCGGCGATCATACTCGCTGGCGCAGCTGTTCGCCACGTCCGGCACACCCGGAACTGGCGTGGTGGTGTTGCACACCGGCACGTCATAGCTGGCTTCGTCGAAGTCGGTCGGGAAGCGGTTGCCGCTGCCGGTACCGGTCTCGCGGCCGGGATCGCCGCGCAGCGGGCCCGAGCCGAAGAAGTTATTGCGCGCCTGGTTGTAGTGGCCGGCGACCGAGATGAAGTCGCCGCTACCGCCCAGCTCCTGAAAGATGCGGGCGTTGTACTGCTGCTTCTTGACGCGGCCATAATTGTTGAACGGGTTGTCGTACGACACCCACGAGGCCGAGGCGAACGCCTTGGTGCCCATGCCGGTGATGTCGCCGGTGTCGATCATGCCGAACACGCGGTGATAGTCGTACTCGCCATAGGAAGCGCTGAACTGCGCGCCGAGCTCGTCGCCGGGGACGCGGGTGCGCAGGTTCACGGTGCCGCCGACCGCCGATGCGGTCGGGCTGTCGACGTCGGTGGCGCCCAGGTTGACGCTGACGTTGTCGATGATCTCGCTGTCGACCTGCTGGCCCGAGTAGATCGCGTAGTTGCCGCTGTCGTTCAGCGGAATGCCGTCCAGCGTCTGCGAAATCCGCGACGAGTCGAAGCCGCGGATGCGGAAGCCGCCGCCCGAGGAGCCGTAGGGATCGTTGTTCTGGAAGCTGACGCCCGGCACCAGGTTGATGACGTCGTTGATCGTCTGCCCCGGACGCTGGCGCTGGATGATCTCGCTGTCGAGAACCACCTGCGCCTTCGGCTGATTGGGAAGGTCCACGCCGCCGATCGTCCGATCGGCACGACCGGTGACGACGACTTCGCTGCCTTCGTTAAATTCCTGCGATGCAGTCGACTGCGCAAAGGCGGCAGCCGGCATGACCAGCGCGGCAAAGGCCACGCCCGCAAAAAGCTTCGTACGCATGTGTTCCCCTATCGTGAGCGGATGCCCAGATGCGGTGCCCGTTCACCGTCTGGCCGCCCCTTGCGGGCTCGTTATGACCGCTTTGTGACAATGAAAAGTTGCATCGCACAAAGGATTTTCAGGCGTTGCAGGAACGTCACACCGCCGACGCGACGATCTCCGCCCATTCCATCTCGCTAACCACGCGAATCCCCAGTTCCGCGGCCTTTTTCAGCTTCGATCCGGCATTGGCGCCGGCGACGACCAGTCCGGTCTTCGCCGACACCGATCCCGCGACTCGCGCGCCGAGCGCTTCCGCCTGGGCCTTCGCCTCGTCCCGCGACAGCGTTTCGAGCGTTCCGGTGAAAACCACCGTCTTTCCCGTGACTTCCGAGTCGCGGCTCTCGACCACGAATGCGGGCGGCGAAACCTCCGTCAGCAGATCGTCCCAGACGGTGCGGTTGTGCGGCTCGCCGAAGAAGTCGGCGAGGGCGTGGCCGACCGCGGCGCCGACGTTCTCGACGCCAATATGCTCGGCGATCGCCTTGTCGAGCCGGCCCTGGAGCTTCTGCTCCGTCTCGCCGACCGCCGCCTCGGTGCTCTGGCGCAGCTCGATGAGCGCGTCCGCGAGCGTGCGCAACGCGGGGAGGGTGGCATAGCGCTTGAGCAGGTCGCGCGCGGTGACGATGCCGATGTGGCGGATGCCCAGCCCGAACAGCAGCCGCACCGGATCGGGCGCGCGCTTGGCCTCGATCGCTTCGATCAGCGCGTCGACCGATTTGGCCTGCCAGCCCTTGCGCCCGACCAGTTCCTCGCGGTGCGCGCGCAAGCGGAAGATGTCCGCGGGTGCCGCGATCCAGCCGAGCTCGAGCAGCTCCACCAGCGTCTTTTCGCCCAGCCCGTCGATGTCCAGCGCGCCGCGGCTGACGAAATGCTTGAGCCGCTCCAGCCGCTGCGCCGGGCAGATCAGCCCGCCGGTGCAGCGGATGTCGACCTCGCCCTCTTCAGCGACCGCCTCGGAGTCACATTCCGGGCAGTGGGTCGGGAACGTCCACGGCTCGCGCGCCGCATCTCGGGTGAGGTTGTCGACGATCTGCGGGATCACGTCGCCTGCGCGCTGCAGCACGACGCGGTCGCCAGGGCGCACGCCGAGGCGCGCGATCTCGTCGGCGTTGTGGAGCGTCGCGTTGGTGACGACGACGCCGCCGACCGTCACCGGCTCCAGCCGCGCTACGGGGGTGAGCTTGCCGGTGCGGCCGACCTGGATGTCGATCCGCTCCAGCGTGGTCTGCGCGCGCTCGGCGGGAAACTTGTGCGCCAGCGCCCAGCGCGGCGCGCGGCCGACCTGGCCGAGCCGCGCCTGCCAGTCGAGGCGGTCGACCTTGTACACCACGCCGTCGATATCGAACGGCAGGTCGGCGCGCTGCGCCTCGATCGCGCGATAGACGCCCAGCGCCTCCTCCAGCGTCGGAGCGAGCGCAAAGCCGTCGGCGACCGGAAAGCCCCAGCCGGCGATCGCAGTGACCACCTCTGCCTGGGTGTGGCCGGGCAGGCTGTCGGTCTCGCCCCAGCCGTGCATCAGGAAGCGCAAGGGGCGGGTGGCGGTGACGCTCGCATCCTTCTGCCGCAGCGATCCCGCGGCGGCGTTGCGGGGATTGGCGAACTGGCGCGCCTTTTCGGGGTCCGCCGCCTCGGCGAGCAGCCGCGCGTTCAGCGCCGCGAACGCCGCCTTCTCCATATAGACCTCGCCGCGCACCTCGAAGAGGTCGGGCGCTGCGTCGGGCAGCGTCTCGGGAATGTCGGCGATGGTGCGGACGTTGGCGGTCACGTCCTCTCCCACCGCGCCGTCGCCGCGGGTGAGCGCCCGCATCAGCCGGCGGTTCTCGTAGCGCAGCGAGCAGGAGAGGCCATCGATCTTGGGCTCGGCGGTCAGCGCGACCGGTTCGTCTGCCGAGAGCGCCAGGAAGCGGCGGACGCGACCAAGAAAATCGGCGATGTCCTCGTCCGAGAAGCCGTTGTCGAGGCTCAGCATCGGCCGCGCGTGCGCCACCTTGGCCAAGTGGCCCGTCGACGTCGCGCCCACCTGATGGGCTGGCGAGTCGCTGCGCACCAGATGCGGGAACGCCGCCTCGATCGCGGCATTGCGGCGCACCAGCGCGTCATAGTCCGCGTCGCTGATCTCGGGCGCGTCAGCGTCGTGATAGAGCTGGTTGTGGCGCGCGATCTCGGCGGCGAGTTCGGCGAGCGCCTCGGCGGCTTCCGGGTCGGTCTGGGGCAGCGGATCCATGCCCCGGTGGCTACGAGCGGGCGCTGCCGGGATCAAGGCAAGCCGCAACCGCCGTGGCGCGGAGGGCGGTTTTCGCGGGCGCGGCCATGTTGCATAGGGGCGCAAACCAGCATGGACCCGCAATGACCACCATCATCACCGAAGCCGACCTGATCGAAAGCGTCGCCGACGCGCTCCAGTTCATCAGCTACTATCACCCGATGGATTACATCCGCGCGTTGGGGCAGGCGTACGAGGCCGAGCAGAGCCCCGCCGCCAAGGACGCGATCGCGCAGATTCTGACCAACAGCCGCATGTGCGCGGAGGGGCATCGCCCGATCTGCCAGGATACCGGCATCGTCACCGTGTTCGTGAAGTGGGGCCAGGACTGCCGCCTCGAGTCGAACCGCTCGCTGCAGGAGGTCGTCGACGAGGGCGTGCGCCGCGCCTATCTCCACTCGGAGAACAAGCTGCGCGCCTCGATTCTCGCCGACCCGGCATTCACCCGCCGCAACACCCGCGACAACACGCCGAGCGTGATGCACGTCGAGATGGTGCCGGGGAACACGGTGTCGGTCGACGTCGCGGCCAAGGGCGGCGGCTCGGAGAACAAGACCAAGTTCAAGATGATGAACCCCAGCGACTCGATCGTCGACTGGGTGCTGGAGATGATCCCGCAGATGGGTGCCGGCTGGTGCCCGCCGGGCATGCTCGGCATCGGCATCGGCGGCACCGCCGAAAAGGCGATGCTGCTCGCCAAGGAATCGCTGATGGGGGCGATCGACATGGCGCAGCTGAAGCAGCGCGGCCCGCAGAACGACATCGAGGCGCTGCGCATCGAGCTGTTCGACAAGGTCAACGCGCTCGGCATCGGCGCGCAGGGGCTGGGCGGGCTTTCGACCATCCTCGACATCAAGATCCTGGACTGGCCGACCCATGCCGCGTCCAAGCCGGTGGCAATGATCCCCAACTGCGCCGCCACCCGCCACGCGCACTTCACCCTCGACGGCTCGGGCCCGGTCTATCTGGAAGCGCCGAAGCTCGACGAGTGGCCGAAGGTGGAATGGAAGCCCTCGGCCGAGGCGAAGCGCGTCGACCTCGACACGCTCACGCCCGAAGTGGTGCAGTCGTGGAAGCACGGCGACCGCCTGCTGCTGAACGGCAAGATGCTCACCGGCCGCGACGCCGCGCACAAGCGCATCGCCGACATGCTTGCCCGCGGCGAAGAGCTGCCGGTCCAGTTCAAGGGCCGGGTGATCTACTATGTCGGCCCGGTCGATCCGGTCGGCGAGGAAGTCGTCGGCCCCGCCGGTCCCACCACCGCCACGCGGATGGACAAGTTCACGCGCATGATGCTCGAACAGGGCTTGCTCGCGATGGTCGGCAAGGCCGAGCGCGGCCCGGCGGCGACCGACGCGATCCGCGACCACCAGAGCGCCTATCTGATGGCGGTCGGCGGCGCCGCCTATCTCGTCGCGCGCGCGATCAAGGGCTCCAAGGTGGTCGGGTTCGAGGACCTCGGCATGGAGGCGATCTACGAGTTCGAGGTGCAGGACTTCCCCGTCACCGTCGCGGTGGATGCGGAGGGGCAGAACGTCCACACGCTCGCCCCGCTGGTGTGGCGGGAGAAGATCGCCAACGAACGGCTGCTGGAGAACGCGTGATCGGGCCCCTCCTGCGCTGACCGCGCGGGAGGGGCCGTCCTACATCGTCATGCCGACAAAAGTCGGCATCCATTGCCGGACCACTCGCGCTTCAGGCCGGTACGGCAATGGATCCTGACTTTCGTCAGGATGACGAAGGAGGGGAGGTGCCGCTCACGCCGCGAGCGTCGCCTTGCCTCGCGCTTCTTCCACGGCTGCGCGCAGGTCGCGGGCCAGCGCGTCGACGCGGGTGGCGTCGGCATCCCAGGCGAACATGAAGCGGGCGCCGCCGCCGATGAAGGTGTAGAAGCGCCAGCCGCGCGCGCGCAGGCCGTCGAGCACCGCTTCCGGCGCGCGCAGGAACACCGCGTTGGATTCGACCGGGAACATCGGCTCGACGCCGGGCAGGCCGGCGATCGCGCCCGCCAGATGCTGCGCGCAGGCATTGGCGTGGGCGGCGTTGGTCAGCCAGACGCCGCTTTCCAGCATGCCTACCCAGGGGGCGGCAAGGAAGCGCATCTTGGAGGCGAGCTGCCCGGCCTGCTTGCAGCGATAGTCGAAGTCCTCGGCCAGCGCATGGTCGAAGAACAGGATCGCCTCGCCCACGGCCATGCCGTTCTTGGTGCCGCCGAAGCACAGTACGTCGACGCCGGACTTCCACGTCATCTCCGCCGGCGAACAGCCGAGCGAGGCGCAGGCGTTGGCGAAGCGCGCGCCGTCCATGTGCAGGCGCAGGCCCAGTTCGCGGCAGGTCGCCGACAGCGCGCGGATCTCGTCGAGCGTATAGACCTGGCCGGTCTCGGTCGGCTGGGTGATCGTCACCGCACGCGGCTTGGGAAAGTGGATGTCCGAGCGGCCGGTGGCGAGCGCGCGCACCGCCGCCGGCGTCAGCTTGCCGCCCTCGGTCTGCGCGACCAGCAGCTTGGAGCCGTTGGAGAAGAACTCGGGCGCGCCGCACTCGTCGGTCTCGACGTGCGCGGTCGAGGAGCAGATGACGCTATGATAGGACTGGCACAGCGCGGCGAGCGCGAGCGAGTTGGCGGCGGTGCCGTTGAACGCGAAGAACACCTCGCAATCCATCTCGAACAGCGTGCGGAAGCAGTCGGACGCGCGCTGCGTCCACGGATCCTCGCCATAGGCGGAGACATAGCCGCGGTTCGCCTCGTCCATCGCCGACCAGGCGGCGGGGCAAATGCCGGCGTAGTTGTCGCTGGCGAACTGCTGGGGTTCTTGTGTCATGCCGTCGTCGTACCTCTTTGGAGAGTGGTGCGACGCGTGGCTTGGGTCCCGTGGTTTGCCGACCGGCCACATCCCCTGCGGATGCAGGGCACCACCTTGCCCGGGAGCAGGTTGGTGTCGGGGTCGCCCCGACTCTCGATGCTGGCGCGCCTCTAGCAACGTTGTTGCGGCGCGGCAAGATGGGGTGGCCGCAGGCACCCGCCCCAAGTCACAACCCGTACCCCGGCGCAGGCCGGGGCCCAGTTGGGAAGGTGGCCGTGAGGGAGTACGACACGACGTCCGTCCCCCACCTGGACCCCGGCCTGCGCCGGGGTACGGCAGAGATCAGTCGACGAACGCGCGCTCGATCACGAACTGGCCGGGGTTGGCGTTCGATCCTTCGACGAAGCCCATGCCTTCCAGCATCGCGGCGAAGTCGCGGATCATCGCCATGCTGCCGCACAGCATGATGCGGTCGGTTTCGGGATCGAGCTTTTTGGGGCCCTGCACCGGCTCGCCGAACAGCGCGGCGCTCTCGATCAGGTCGTTGATGCGGCCGGTGGTGCGGAACGCCTCGCGCGTGACGGTCGGCACATAGTGGAACTGCGCCTGCGCCTCGTCCGACACCAGCGGATCGTCGGCCAGCCGAGCGGCCAGTTCGTCGTGATAGGCGAGGTCGCTGACCTGGCGCACCGAGTGGACGAGAATGATCTGGTCGAACATCGAATACACGTCCGGATCGCGCGCCAGGCTGAGGAACGGCGCGAGGCCGGTGCCGGTCGAGAAGAAGAACAGCCGCTTGCCGCCGGTCAGCGCGTCGGTGACGAGCGTGCCGGTCGACTTCTTGCCCAGATACACCTCGTCACCCGGCTGGATCAGCTGGAGCTTGGAGGTGAGGGGGCCGTCCTCGACCTTGATCGACAGGAACTCCAGCTCCTCCGCATAGTGCGGGCTGGCGATCGAATAGGCGCGCATGATCGGCTTGGGGTCGCCGGGCAGGCCGATCATCACGAACTCGCCCGACCGGAAGCGGAAGCTCGACGGCCGCTCGACCGCGAAGGAGAACAGCCGGTCGTTCCAGTGGCGGACCCACAGCACCTTGGCGTTGAGGAACGCCTTGGTCTCCGGAATGAGCGCGGGTTCGCGGACGTCGGTCATGCACTTCTTCCTTCAGCCGCGCGCGCAGGAACCGGCGCGGATGGTCTTGCCTGTGGGGCTAATTGCGAGGCCATCGCACTATGGGGTGCGGGGCGTCGGGTCAACCAAAGCAAAGCTTGGGGTCACGTTGCCGCTGCTTGGCGCCGTCCCCATATTGCCGGGCCTATGGCGATCCAGATCCGCACCAGCCTTGCCGAGCCCGAGACCGGCCCCGCCTTCGTCCCCCATCGCCCCGAGCGTCCGCCCAAGGTGGAAGGCGGCAAGACGTTCAAGCTGGTGTCGGAATACGAGCCGTCGGGCGACCAGCCGGGCGCGATCGCCGAGCTGGTGGCGGCGGCCGAGGCCGGCGAGCGCGACCAGGTGCTGCTGGGCGTTACCGGATCGGGCAAGACCTTCACCATGGCCAAGACGATCGAGGCGCTGCAGCGCCCGGCGCTGATCCTGGCGCCCAACAAGATCCTGGCCGCGCAGCTCTATGGCGAGTTCAAGAGCTTCTTTCCCGACAACGCGGTCGAGTATTTCGTCAGCTACTACGACTATTACCAGCCCGAGGCTTACGTGCCGCGGTCGGACACCTACATCGAGAAGGAAAGCTCGGTGAACGAAGCGATCGACCGCATGCGGCACTCGGCCACCCGGTCGCTGCTGGAACGCGACGACGTCATCATCGTCGCGTCGGTGTCGTGCCTCTACGGCATCGGCTCGGTCGAGACCTATTCGGCGATGATCTTCGACCTCAAGAAGGGGCAGGTGGTCGACCAGCGCGAGATCGTGCGCAAGCTGGTCGCGCTCCAGTACAAGCGCAACGATGCGGCCTTCCAGCGCGGCGCCTTCCGCGTGCGCGGCGACAGCCTGGAGCTGTTCCCCTCGCACTATGAGGACAGCGCCTGGCGCATCACCTTTTTCGGCGACGAGATCGAGGCGATCACCGAGTTCGATCCGCTGACCGGCAAGAAGGTCGCCGAGCTGAACTCGGTGCGCGTCTACGCCAACTCGCACTATGTGACGCCGGGGCCGACGCTCAAGCAGGCGAGCGAGGCGATCAAGCACGAGCTCGCCGAGCGGCTGAAGGAGCTGCACATCGAGGGCAAGCTGCTGGAGGCCCAGCGGCTGGAGCAGCGCACCAACTTCGATCTGGAGATGATCGCCGCCACCGGCAGCTGTGCCGGCATCGAGAACTACTCGCGCTTCCTGACCGGCCGCCTGCCCGGCGAGCCGCCGCCCACGCTGTTCGAATATCTTCCCGAAAACGCGCTGCTGTTCGTCGACGAGAGCCATCAGACGATCGGCCAGGTCAACGGCATGGCGCGGGGCGACCACCGGCGGAAGATCACGCTCGCCGAATACGGCTTCCGCCTGCCGTCGTGCATCGACAACCGGCCGCTGCGTTTCAACGAATGGGATGCGATGCGCCCGCAGACCGTCTGCGTCTCCGCGACTCCGGGCGGCTGGGAGCTGGAGCAGACCGGCGGCGTCTTCTCCGAACAGGTCATCCGCCCTACCGGCCTCATCGACCCGCCGATCGAGATCAAGCCGGTCGAGGAACAGGTCGACGACCTGATCCACGAGGCCAAGGAGACGACGAAGAAAGGCTACCGCACGCTGGTGACCACCCTCACCAAGCGCATGGCCGAGGACTTGACCGAGTTCATGCACGAGGCGGGGATCAAGGTCCGCTACATGCACTCCGACGTCGAGACGCTGGAGCGCATCGAACTGATCCGCGATTTGCGTATGGGTGTGTACGACGTGCTGGTCGGCATCAACCTGCTGCGCGAGGGGCTCGACATCCCCGAATGTGGGTTGGTGGCGATCCTGGACGCGGACAAGGAAGGCTTCCTGCGCTCCGAGACCTCGTTGATCCAGACGATCGGTCGCGCCGCGCGCAATGTCGACGGGCGAGTCATCCTCTACGCCGATCGCATGACCGGCAGCATGGAGCGCGCGATCGCCGAGACCGACCGCCGCCGCGAAAAGCAGGAGGCGTATAACGCCGAGCACGGCATCACCCCGGCGACGGTGCGCAAGAACATCGGCGACATCATCGCGCACGTGGCGTCGAAGGATCAGGTCACCGTCGACATCGACGACGGCGCCGACGGCCCTCGCCACATGGTCGGCCACAACCTGCGCTCGTACATCGAGAGCCTGGAAAAGAAGATGCGCGAAGCCGCGGCTAACCTGGAGTTCGAGGAAGCCGGGCGCCTGCGCGACGAGATCCGCAACCTGGAGAACGAGGAACTCGGTCTGCCGGTGGAGGAGCACAAGGCCCCGATCATGGGTCGTTCCAACGAGGGCAAGCCCGGCACCCGCAAGACGCGCTTCGGCAAGCAGCAGAAGACGCGGATGAGCCACCGGCGGGGGTAGGGGGGCTTGGTCGGGCGGGGCGACTCACCGGGCGTGGCTGGGCTTCAATAGCTCCATTGCAACTGGGTCCGGATCAGGTCGCCCTCCGCTCGACCGAGCCGACGCTCGTCGGCTTCGCGTCGCTTCATCCGCGCATAGGCGAGCGTCAGCTCCAGCGAGTCCATCAACGGCCACTCGACGCCAAGCTCCAGTTCGTCGGTTTCCAGTCTCGGCGCGTTGGTGGCCGCCTTCCAGCCGCCGCGGTAGCGTTGCCAGCGGCCATAGGGGCGCAGCGTGCCGATCGCTGTCTCCCCCAGATCGTAGGTCAGCTGCACATAGCCTCCGCCGAGCGGTGCCGTTGCGATGCGCTGGGCGATCGTATCGAACTGCGGGCCTTTCCCCCACGCCCATTCGGCCTGGATGCCGAACGGTCGGGGGTAGAGGATGGCGTGGACGCCGACCCGCTCCTCCCGATAGTCGATGGCGCTCGCACCGCCGCTGCGCACTTCCGGCCGGAACCGGTTGAGCATCGCCGAACCGCCGAGCTCCAGAACCTGTCCCTGGAACGCCGTGCCCAGCCCGTCGAGTTCGAACGGCCAGGTCGCCATCGCCACCTTCATCAGGCCGCCGTTCCGTTCGACGCGGCTGGTGCCCTGCCCGTTGTAGAGCGCCAGGCCGAACGCGCCGTAGTTGCCGAACAGCTTCTGGCCGTCCTTCTTCAACTGGCCCCAGATGCGCTGCACGCGTTCCGGCGTGTAGTAGGCGACGACCCCGATATCGCGCTCGCCGGGTACGCCGCTGTTGATCGCGTCAGACCGGTCAAGCGGGATGCGGTTGGACGAGGATTGCAGGTTTTCCCAGCCGAGCGGGACCTTGGACTGTCCGAACCGCAGGCGGAACGTACGGGCCTTGTCGAGGAAGACGTCGACATAGGCGTCGCGAAGCTGGCCGAATCCCTGGCGCGGCTCGGCGCTCGACTGATTGTTCACTGCGGTGCCGAAATCGTGCTGGAGGTACAGCTCGATGTTGTCGGTAACCTCACCCTGAAGCACCAGCCGGACGCGACGCAGCGAAAAGCCGCCGTCCTCGTTGATCGACGAGTCGTGGACCGAGCGCAGCCGCGACAGGCCATCGGGCGCGGATGTGTCGCCGCTCAGGATTCCGTTGTAGCGAAGCTGGGTGTAGCCGCGAAGCTGAAGGCGCTCGAACCAGGGCCTGGACGCGGGCGTTTCAGGCGCAGCGGAGACGGGGATTGCCGCCGCCGTCGTCTCGTCCGGCCGGGCAGCTGGTGTTACGACCGGTTCCGCCGCTGCGGTGAAGGCCGGCGTTTCTGCGGGAGCCGCGGCAAGCGGCGGCTGCTCCGATCGTTGCCGCTCCTTCATCAACGTCTCGACCTGCGCCTTCAGCTCGTCGATCTGGCGCTGCAGTTCGGCCACGCTCTGGGCCTGGGCGGGGGGTGCGACGCCGACGATCGCGGCCGCCATCCCAATCATGTTCAGACGCCCTGCCATCACTCGATCCCCCGGCCGTGTCGCGCCGTGCGACTATGACAGTTCGGCGACGCTTTGAAGAAGGTTCGTGAGCCGGTCCTATCCTGTCGGTCGGTGCTTCCGGTGCAGCGCTCGCATCGGCAGCCGGCAAGGATCGCAGGCGTGCTCCAGGCTAGTTCAGCAGGTCGATCCACTCCGGCAATTCCGACAAGCTCGCCAGCTGCCGGAACCGCGGGTGATCGGCGGGGAGGCGGCCGCTCTCGTGCGCCCAGGCGCCTTCCTGCGGGATGAAGGCGGCCCAGGCACCGGCTTCCAGCGCGGGGTTGATGTCGGAGCGGAGCGAGTCGCCCGCCATCACCGCTTCGTGCGGCGCGACGCCTTCCTTGGCGAACAGCCGGCGGAAGGTGTCGGGCGTCTTGTCGCTCACGATCTCGATCCCGTCGAACCGGTCGCCCAGGCCCGATGCGGCGAGCTTCGCTTCCTGGTGGAGCAGGTCGCCCTTGGTGACCAGCACCAGCCGGCCGCGCTCGGAGAGCCCATCCAGCGTCTCGCCGATCCCTTCGAACAGCTCCACCGGATGCGACAGCAGCGCGCGTCCGGCGGCCAGGATGTCGGCGATCAGCGCCTTGGGCAGCGGGTCGCCGGCAAGCTCGATCGCCGTCTCGATCATCGACAGGGTGAACCCCTTCGCGCCGTAGCCGTAGAGCTTCAGGTTGCGCGTCTCGCAGGCGCTCAACCGCTCGCGCGCAATGCCGCGGGCGGCGAACGGCGCGATCAGCGCGAGCAAGGCTTCCTCGGTCGCGGCGAAGTGCCGCATGTTGTGCCACAGCGTATCGTCGGCATCGAGGCAAATGAGCTTGATCGTCATGGGGCTCTCGATAGCGCCACCCCGTCAGCCGGGGAAACGCGCGATCTTCTCGCCTGCGGCGAACCGCTCGCCGCGTGAGCCGGGGCAGGGTGGTTGAGCCCGCCGCCGGCTTCGCCCATAAGCCGGCGATGCGTCGCATCGTCCTGATCCTGCCGCTGCTGGTCCTCACCCAGTGCGTTAGCCCGTCCGCCCCGCCGCCGGGGCCGCCGCCACCCCCGCCGCCGCCTGCTCCGGCACCCGTCCCGGTCTCGCCCAAGCCGGTCGGCGACTGGCGCGACTGGCCGGTGACGCCGGGGACCTGGCGCTACCTCCGCGATGGGCAGGGGACGGCCGCCGCCTTCGGCCCGGCAGGCGCGCAGCCGCTACTGACCCTGCGCTGCGACCGCGCGCGTCGCCAGATCACGCTGACCCGCACCGGCACTGCCGCGGCGGGGACCGGGCTGACGATCCGCACCTCCAGCACCGCGCGCACGCTGCCGACGGTGGCGGGCACCGGCACGGTCGCCGCGGCGCTGCCGGCGCAGGATCCGCTGCTCGACGCCATGGGGTTCAGCCGCGGCCGCTTCATCGTCGAGCTGGGCGGCCAGTCGCCGCTGGTCGTCCCTGCCTGGGCCGAGGTGCTGCGGGTCACGGAAGACTGCCGCGGGTGAGGGGCTGGCGCGCCGGCGTGCTGGCGCTCGCGCTGGCCGGCTGTTCGAGCGAACCGCCGGCTCCGGCGCCCACGCCGACTGCGAAGCCGACGCCGGCTCCCACCGCCAGTTCGATCGACGCCGGCGCGCTCGCACCGGGAGAACTGCCCGCGCCCGAACTGGCCGGAGCGGCGCCCGCTGCGGGCAAGTGGTCCTCGGGCGAGGGCTTCGCACGATTCGTCGCCGACGACGGTAGCGGCGCGTTCGCGCTGCGCTGCGACGCCGCGCGCCGGCAGCTGCTGTTCGCACGCAGCGGCGCGGGAGAGCCGGGTGCGATGCTGCGGATCGTCACCGGCATGGCCGCGGCTTCCTATCCGACGACGTCCAGCGGCCGTCGCGTCGAGGCGCGCGTGAGCCTCGACGATCGCTTCCTGGCGGCGCTCGCGCGTGCCGAGGGCCCGCTTGGGGTGTCGATAGGCGAGGGACCGGTGCTGGCGCTGACGGCTGACCCGGCGATCGGCCGCGTGCTGCGGGAGTGTCGCGGCGCCTGATTTCGCGCAGGCCGAAGAGCGTCGTCAAAACTGACGTGGATTACAAGTCTTGTTTGCCGCGCAGCGATGCCACACATTCCGCCTCGTGATCGCAGCAGCGGTCACGCTCTGGCTTAACTAGCGAAAGGAGGTGATCCGATGTCTCATGGTTCAGCAATGGGGTCGGTTCAGTTCGTTCGGGAGACGCACCGCTGATCGGCAGCCCGGTCGTATGACCGGGCACCGAAACGCGGTTCGCATGGTCTCCCGGGCTGGAGCTTCCGGCCGCTGACCATGCTTGAGGTCGTCGGGCCCTTCGGGGCTCGGCGACCTCTTTCATATCCGCCGCAGGGCATGCGGCGTGTCGCACCGGGCGGGATTATCAGCGTCCGGCAAAGCCGCTAGGGTGCGGGCGAAAGGACCCCCGCACTTGGTACACACTGGACCTGACGAATCGGATCGGGATGTTGCGGCCGCACTGGCGGCAGCGGAGACGGGGGCGGGGGGCGAGACCACGATCGCCAAGGAGGAGCTGCGTCGCGACCGCCTGCTGGCGGCGCTGACGCTGATCGCCGGCGCGGGACTGGTGCTCGCGCTGCCCTTCGCGCTGCAGGCCGGCGCGCGCTTCTTCCTGCCGCTCACCGCCGCGATCGTCATCGCGATCGCGCTGGTGCCGCTGCTCGAATGGCTCGAACGGCGGCGGCTGCCCGCGGCGCTAGCCGCCTTCCTGTGCGTGCTGCTGTTCCTGGTCGTCGCCAACGGCGCGATCGCCTCGATCGTGGTGCCGGCATGGGGCTGGGCGGAGATCCTGCCCGAACGGATCGACCGCGTGCAGACGAACATCGCCCCGCTGATCGACTTCTATTCCAACCTGGAGCGGTTCGTGAACGACCTGCTCGCCAACGTCGCCAACACGCCGACCCACAACACCGGTGCCACCACCGGCGAGCCGCCGGCGTCGCTGCTCGACTTCACCGCCAGCACCGCCCCCTCGGCGCTGATCGAGATGTTCTTCGCGATCCTGGTGATCTACTTCTTCCTCGCCGGCTGGACGCGGCTGCGGCGTGCGGCGATCACCAGCCGCACCAGCTTCGGCGGGGCGATGGCGACCGCGCGGGTGATCCAGGATGTGGTCGACTTCACCTCGGCCTATCTCGGCACCATCTCGTTCATCAACCTGACGCTGGGCGCGCTGGTCGCCGCGGCGCTGTGGTTCGTCGGTATGCCGACTCCGCTGATGTGGGGCGGCATCGTCGCGGTGCTCAACTACATCCCCTATTTCGGGCCGATCCTGTCGGCGGCGCTGCTGGCGCTGGGCGGGCTGATGACCTTCACCGACGTCTGGTGGGCGCTGCTACCGGCGGCGATCATGGTGGGTGCGCATCTGGTCGAGGCGAACGTCGTCACGCCGCTGATCGTCGGCCATCGCCTGACCATCAGTCCGCTGATGATCCTCGTGACGCTCAGCTTCTGGGGATGGGTGTGGGGAACCCCGGGCGCGCTGCTCGCGGTGCCGCTGCTCATCATCATCCAGACGGTGGTGCGCGCGGCCGGCAAGCCCGACATCGCCGGCTTCCTGTTCGAACACGGCACGCTGGTGACCGATGCGGTTCCGCCCGGCACGCCGGCGACCCCGCCCACCAGCGCGTCGGTGGAGGAGAAGGATGCGGAAGGCGGTTGACAGCCCCGGGACCCTCGCCTAGAGGCCGCCTCCTCGCAAGCGAGCGGGTGTAGCTCAGTTGGTTAGAGCGCCGGCCTGTCACGCCGGAGGTCGCGGGTTCGAGCCCCGTCACTCGCGCCATTGCCGCGGTTCTGGTCGAACCGCCGATGGTGGATCCGCCGCTTGCGACCTTCTTCCCAGCTCCGGTTTTTCCACGCCGCAGGCGCCGCGACGCGCGCGCAAGTGGGTGTCGGAACGGTGCCGAAATCTTTTTCCCAAAAATCTTTGCAGCGGGTGCAATCGCCCTTTGACAGCCGGGGGGCGCTCGCTTAGAGGCCGCCTCCTCGCAAGCGAGCGGGTGTAGCTCAGTTGGTTAGAGCGCCGGCCTGTCACGCCGGAGGTCGCGGGTTCGAGCCCCGTCACTCGCGCCATTGCCGCGGTTCTGCCGAACCGCCGATGGTCAGCCCGCCGCTTGCGAACGCCCCCAGATCAACGGCTTGCAACCCATCTTCGTCATCCTGACGCAAGTCAGGATCCATTGCCGCGACGGTATTTAGGCCCACACCCGTAGCGCGTCTGGATGCTGACTTTCGTCAGCATGACGGGCGGAAGGGCGTCACCGCCAGCGTCCGGTCTCCATCCAGCGCAGCGCCGGCTTGAGCGGAGCGATCCACACCACACCGGCGACGCCGTAGACCAGCAGCTGCACCAGCCCCGGCAGCATGCCGATCCAGCGCGACAGGCTCGCCACCGCGACCAGCCAAACGAAGATGTAGGCGAGGATGGCGAGCATCCCCACGGGCTTGCGCCAGCTCGGTTCCATCAATGTCCTTCCGGCAGGTGCAACGCGGCCTCGGTGAGGATCGCATGCAGCGGCACGTCCCACGGGTCGGCCGGCAGCGCCGGCAGTTGCTGCACCGACCAGGCGAGCCCCAGCCGCCATGCCCGCGGATGCGCCACGAAGGCGCGATCGTAATGGCCGGCGCCCTGGCCGAGCCGGTTGAGCCGCGAATCGAACCCCAGCAGCGGCGTCAGGATGACGTCGGGCGCGACCGGCTCGCCCTTGGCCGGTTGGCGTAGCCCGAACGGGCCGGCTTCGACCGCCGCCTCGGCATCCCAGCGGACGAAGTGGATCGGCGTCGCGCGATCGACCACCCACGGCAGCGCGAGGACGCATCCGGCGTCGCGCGCGGCGGCGACCAGCGGGGCGGGATCGGTCTCGCTGCCGATCGGCAGGTAGCTCGCGACGACCGCCCCCGGCACCAGCCGCTCGCGGAGCAGCGCGGGCACCGCAAGCCGCGGCGTGCCGGCGGCGACGAAGCCGTCGCGGGCGGCGCGCAACTGCGCGCGCAGCGCCTTCTTGGCCGTCATACGTCGCGGAACTCGAAGAGGCGGGTGGCGGGACCGCCGTGGCCGTTTGCCGGAATATCCACCGACGCCCAATACGTCAGGTGGGGACCATGTACGTCAGACCAGGATCTGGGCAGGGACAGCCCCCTTGGATGATGAATAGCCTCAGGGATAATGCAAGGCTCGTACCGGGCAGTGCCCGCCGCCGAAATACTTAGGCGCTGGCGCCGCCGTCCTCAAGGGCCGATGCGACCGCTTCCAGCCGTTCGGCGAGTTCGTCGAGCAATTCGGCGGGCAGGCCGGCCTTCGGCGCACGATCGCGTTCGGCGAGTTCGTCCGCGAGCATCAGCGCGATCAGGAGCAGCGTGCGTTCGCTCGACATCCCGCCGGAGGCGTGCAGGGCCGTGGGCGCGTGCCGTTCCAGCCGCTCGGCGAGCGCTATCAGCTGCGGCTCCTCGCCATCGCGGCAGGCGAGGGTGTGCGAGCGCCCGGCGACGGTAAGCGTGACCTGCGCCATCAGCCCTGTTCCTCGCGCGCGATCACCGTGTCCAGCGCCGCGAGTGCTTCGGCGGTACGCGCGCGCAGCGCCGCATGGCGGCGGGCGAGCGACTCCGTCGCGGCGTCTCGGGTGCGCGCGGCGGCCTCGATCCGCGCGAGCGCGGCGTCGATCCGGGCAAGGCTGGCGTGCGCATCGTCCATGCGTTCCGGATAGGGAGCGCGGGAGGCGGCGGCAAGCCGGCTCGCCGGTTGACGAAGGCGGGTCACCGCCCCAAAGGCGACGCGGGCGCGGTCACGGAGCTGCGCCGCCGCGCAAGGAAGACTCATGGCCGCCTCTGATACCCTGCTCGCCAACGCGATCCGCGCGCTTGCGATGGATGCGGTGGAGGCCGCCAATTCTGGCCATCCGGGCATGCCGATGGGCATGGCCGACGTCGCGACCGTGCTGTGGACCCGCTACCTCAAGTTCGATGCCGCCGATCCGCACTGGGCCGACCGCGACCGCTTCGTGCTGTCGGCGGGCCACGGCTCGATGCTGATCTATGCGCTGCTGCACCTGACCGGCCATGCGCGCCCGACGATCGAGGACATCAAGAACTTCCGCCAGATCGGCAGCCCGTGTGCAGGCCACCCCGAGAACTTCGAGCTGCCCGGCATCGAGACCACTACCGGTCCGCTGGGTCAGGGGCTCGCGACCGCGGTCGGCATGGCGCTCGCCGAGCGTCACCTCAACGCGACCTTCGGCGACGATCTGGTCGACCATCGCACCTGGGTGATCGCCGGCGACGGCTGCCTGATGGAGGGCATCAACCACGAGGCGATCGGCCTTGCCGGCCACCTCGGCCTCGGCCGCATGATCGTGCTTTGGGACGACAACCGCATCACCATCGATGGCGCGGTCGATCTGTCGTCGAGCGAGGACATCGCCGCGCGCTATGCCGCCACCGGCTGGCACACCGTCGCCTGCGACGGCCACGATCCGGCCGACGTCTGCCGCGCGATCGACGAGGCGATCGCCGATCCGCGCCCGTCGCTGGTCGCGTGCCGCACGATCATCGGCAAGGGCGCGCCGGGCAAGGAAGGCACCAGCGCCGTCCACGGCGCCGCGCTCGGCCCCGACATCGTCGCCAAGACCCGCCTCGCGATGGGCTGGGAGCCCGAGGCGTTCGAACTGCCCGAGGAAATCGTCGAGACCTGGAACGCCGCGGGGTTGCGCAGCCGAGACGTGCGCCTCGCCTGGGAGTCCCGCTGCGACGCCGACGGGCAGGGCGCGGAGTTCCGCCGCCGCATGGCCGGCGCGCTTCCGGAGGGCTTCACGCTCAAGCCGTACATCGACGGCCTGATCGCCGCGCCGCAGAAGGTCGCGACCCGCAAGGCGTCGGAGCTGGCGCTGGGTGCGATCAACGATCTGCTGCCGGAGACGGTCGGCGGCTCGGCCGATCTCACCGGTTCCAACAACACCAAGACCAAGGCGCTGCAGCCGCTCACCCGCGACGACTACTCGGGCCGCTACGTCTATTACGGGATCCGCGAGTTCGGCATGTCGGCGGCGATGAACGGCATGGCGCTGCACGGCGGCGTGATCCCCTACGGCGGCACCTTCCTGGTGTTCGCCGACTATGCCCGCCCGGCGATCCGCCTGTCCGCGCTCCAGAACGCGCGCGTCGTCTATGTGATGACGCACGACTCGATCGGGCTGGGCGAGGACGGTCCGACCCACCAGCCGATCGAGCACCTCAACAGCCTGCGCATGATCCCCAACCTCGACGTCTATCGTCCGTGCGACACGGTCGAGACCGCCGAGTGCTGGGAATTGTCGCTCCAGCATGCAACCGGCCCCTCGCTGCTCGCGCTGTCGCGCCAGAACCTGCCGCAGCTGCGCACCGACGCGACCGAGAATCGCTCGGCCAAGGGCGCGTACCGCCTGCTGCCGGCAGAGGCCCCGCGCCGCGTGGTGCTGGTCGCCACCGGTTCGGAGGTCGAGATCGCGGTCGCGGCGCGCGAACAGCTTGAAGCGCAGGGCATCGGTGCCGATGTGGTGTCCATGCCCTGCTGGTCGCGCTTCGACGCGCAGCCCATCGACTATCGCCGCGACGTGCTGCCGCACGATGCGCTCGTCGTGTCGATCGAGGCTGGAACGACGATGGGCTGGGAACGCTACACGGGGCTCGACGGGCTTCGCTTCGGCATCGACCGCTTCGGCGCGTCGGGGCCGGCGCCCAAGCTGTACGAATATTTCGGCCTGACCGCCGACGCGATCGCCACCAAGGTTGCGGCCGCGCTGAAGAATTGAGGCTCGCGGCGACGCGGGCAGGGACCATCCAATCGAAAGGATCGGCAAGATGACGAAGGTAGCGATCAACGGGTTCGGGCGCATCGGCCGCCTGGTGGCGCGGGCCATTCTGGAGCGCCCGGACTGCGGCCTCAAACTGGTCACGATCAACGACCTGGCGGACGCCAAGTCGAACGCCTGGCTGTTCAGCCGCGACAGCGTCCACGGCCGCTATCCGGGCGAGGTCTCGGCCGACGGCAACGACCTGGTGATCGACGGCAAGCGCATCAAGGTGACGGCCGAGCGCGATCCGGCCAACCTGCCGCACAAGGAGAACGGCGTCGAACTGGTGCTGGAGTGCACCGGCTTCTTCACCGATCGCGACAGCGCGCAGAAGCACATCGACGCGGGTGCCAAAAAGGTGCTGATCTCGGCCCCGGGCAAGAACGTCGACCTGACGGTCGTCTACGGCGTCAACCACGAGAAGCTGGAGGCCGGCCACGCCATCGTCTCCAACGCGTCGTGCACCACCAACTGCCTGGCGCCGGTCGCCAAGGTGCTGAACGATTCGATCGGCATCGAGCGCGGCCTGATGACCACGATCCACGCCTATACCAATGATCAGAAGATCCTGGACCAGATCCACAAGGATCTGCGCCGCGCGCGGGCGGCCGCCATGTCGATCATCCCGACCACGACGGGCGCCGCCCGTGCGGTGGGTGAGGTGCTTCCCGAGCTCAAGGGCAAGCTCGACGGTTCGTCGGTGCGCGTGCCGGTGCCGGACGGCAGCCTGGTCGACCTGACCTTCACGCCGAAGCGCGACACGACCAAGGACGAGGTCAACGCGATCCTCAAGGCCGCGTCGGAAGAGGGCCCGCTGAAGGGCATCCTCCACTTCTCGGACGAGCCGCTGGTCTCTATCGACATCGTCCACACGCCGGCCTCGTCGACCGTGGACAGCCTCGAGACCTCGGTCATCGACGGCAAGCTGGTGCGCGTCGTCAGCTGGTACGACAACGAGTGGGGCTTCTCCAACCGGATGGTCGACACCGCCGGCGCGATGGCCAAGCTGGGCTGATGCAGACGCCTGTCGCGCTGGCCGAGGCCGGGCAAGACGGGCAAGCGGGCGCGCGGGCCGGCACCATCGCCGGCATCGCGCGCCACGCCTTCCGGCGGGCTCCGATGGAGGTGCTCGACCACGCCGAGATCAGCGTGGACGGCGGAATCGCCGGCGACCACCGCGGCCAGCGCAAGCCCGGTGGCACCGGCAAGCGCCAGGTGACGCTGATCGAGCGCGGCGACTGGGAAGCCGCAACGGCCGAGGTCGATCGCAGCATCCCCTGGCAGGAGCGCCGCGCCAACCTGCTGGTCGAGGGAGTCGACCTGCCGCAGGTGCCCGGCACCCGGCTGCGCATCGGCGCCGACGTCGTGCTGGAAATCACCCGCGAATGCGATCCGTGCGAGCGCATGGAGGCGCTTGCGCCGGGGCTCTACGACGCGCTGCGGCCGGACTGGCGCGGCGGGGCCTGCACGCGGGTGCTGGCGGGCGGAACGATCGCCGTGGGCGACACAATCAGGATCGAGACATGACCAACTTCAAGACGCTCGACGACATCGGCGACCTCGCCGGCAAGCGCGTGCTGGTGCGCGAGGACCTCAACGTGCCGATGGCCGACGGCCACGTCACCGACGACACGCGACTGCGCGCGGCGGTGTCCACCGTCACCGAACTCGCCGATCGCGGTGCGATCGTGCTGGTCCTGGCCCATTTCGGACGGCCCAAGGGCGTACCGAGCCCCGAATTCTCGACCGCGCAGCTCGCCAAGCCGTTCGGGCAGGTGCTGGGCCGCCCGGTCCGCTATGTCGATTGGGAGGGCGATGCCGAGGCGATCGCGACGCTCCAGCCGGGCGACATCGCCCTGCTGGAGAACACCCGCTTCTTCGGCGGCGAGGAGAAGAACGATCCGGCGGTTGTCGATCGCTTCGCGGCGCTGGGCGACCTCTACGTCAACGACGCCTTCTCCGCCGCACACCGCGCGCACGCCTCGACCGAGGGATTGGCACACAAGCTGCCGGCGTTCGCCGGCCGCCAGATGGAGGCCGAGCTCGATGCGCTGGACAAGGCGCTCGGCGCCCCCGAGCATCCCGTCGCGGCGGTCGTCGGCGGCGCCAAGGTGTCGACCAAGCTCGACGTGCTCAAGCATCTCGTCGGCCGGGTCGACCACCTCATCATCGGCGGCGGTATGGCCAACACCTTCCTCGCCGCGCGCGGCGTGAACGTCGGCAAGAGCTTGTGCGAGCACGACCTCACCGGCACCGCCGACGAGATCTTCGAGGCGGCCGACAAGGCCGGCTGCACCATTCACCTGCCGTACGACGTGGTGGTCGCGACCGAGTTCAAGCCGAACCCGGCGACCCGTACCGTCAACGTGCACGAGGTCGCCGCCGACGAGATGATCCTCGACGTCGGCCCCGCCGCGGTCGAGGCGCTGGGCGACGTGCTCAAGAACTGCCGGACGCTGGTTTGGAACGGGCCGCTCGGCGCGTTCGAGACGCCGCCGTTCGACGCCGCCACCGTGTCGCTGGCGAAGACCGCCGCCGCGCTGACCAAGGAAGGCTCGCTGGTATCGGTGGCGGGTGGCGGCGATACCGTCGCGGCGCTCAACCAGGCCGGCGCCGCCGACGCGTTCAGCTTCGTCTCGACCGCGGGCGGCGCCTTCCTCGAATGGATGGAAGGCCGCGAGCTTCCCGGCGTGGCGGCACTCGCCCGCTGATCGGGTCGCGCGCGTCGGGATGGCCCCGGCGCGCGCGCCTCACCGCAGCGGCAGCAGCGGGGCGTAATCGTCGAGCGTGTAGGGGAGGGGGATGCGCCCGCCGTTCGCCAGCGTGAAATAATGCTGGGCGATCATCCCCATCTGCTCGAGCCCATAGGCGGTGAACGGCTTCCCCGGCTCCAGCGTGTAGCCGTAGCGGCGCTGGAAGGGCCCCCGCAGCCACACCCACT
Organism: Sphingomonas mangrovi; assembly: GCF_047975845.1. NCBI lineage: Bacteria > Pseudomonadati > Pseudomonadota > Alphaproteobacteria > Sphingomonadales > Sphingomonadaceae > Sphingomonas > Sphingomonas mangrovi. The sequence goes on from NZ_JBIUCZ010000004.1 coordinate 145,923, forward strand.
GGCGCAGCCCGTACCATTGGAAGAGATGCGTGCCCTCGTGCACGAACACCGCCTTCCGCCGCAGCGGCACCGCGGGGTGGGCGAAGTCGGCGGCGTAGCTGCTGCCCGGGAAATAGCCGTGGCCGTTGGGCGCCATCGGGCGCTCCCGCGGGAAGACGAACCACCAGCGGTGCGGATGGATGCGCACGCGCGAATAGTCGATCGCGTCGCCGAACACCTGGCGCAGCATCGCGATCTCGCCGTCGCTGAGCGGACGGTGGCGCGGCGCGGTGCGGGCGAGAAAGCGAAGGGGCGGCATCTGCCTTCCTACGTGTAGTGTTTCGTGAGGTTGAGGAGGCGTTCAGCGGGCGCCTGGTAGTCAAGGCATCGCAATCGGGTGTGGTTATAGTCGCGGACGAAGGCACGGATGAAG